>JANNYO010000498.1:0-3092 GCA_031410115.1 Rhodanobacteraceae bacterium
AGCTCATCGAGGCGTGCAGTAGCGCGCGTACTGTCCATTGAATTTGCGGATTGGTGCAGCTCTAAACTAGATAAACGCATGCTGACGTCGCGAAAACCTTGACGCATTTCTTCGCGCTGTGCTTTCACATCGTTGCGCAGCGCTCGCAGTTGCTCTAGGACTATGTTTTCTACGTTATCAGTCATAAGGCGTCTCAGTTACGCAGCGGTTTGCCAGTGTTGAGGGTGTGCGCGATGCGTTCCAGCGTTTTTTGCTGTTTGCACAAAGCGATAAAGTTATTGCGCTCAACGGTCAACAGCCACGTCTCATCGACTAAGCTGCCGCGCTCGATCGCACCGCCACACAGTGCGGTGGCGATGCGGGTGGCAACTTCGACATCGTGCGCACTGGCGTAATGGCCCTCAAGCATATTGGTCAAGCTGGCTTTGAACGTGGCGATACCGACGTCCCCCGCAACCGGAACCGCTTTCGCTGGCATCGGCGCGCGATAGCCCGCCGCGGCAAGCCCCAGTGCGACTTGCTTGGCAACGTGCAATAGCTCAAAGCTGTTGAACACCACGGTGTCGGTTTGGCGCATCAGCTTAAGTTCTTTCGCGTCAATTGCGCTGGTGCCGACACCCGCCATCGCGAGCGTTTGGAAGATTTGCTTGAGCTGGCCGAACACGTCGCCATCGACCGCACTTGCCGCACTGCGCAGCGCGAATTCTTTGCAGCCGCCGCCGCCGGGCAATAGGCCAACGCCGGCTTCGACTAAGCCGATGTAGCTTTCCAGTGCCGCAACGGTTGCCGCTGAGTGCATTTGGAATTCGCAGCCGCCGCCAAAACACATGCCGCGCACAGCGGAAACCACTGGCACCGCTGAGTATTTGATACGCATTGAGGTGTCTTGGAAATACTTCACGATGGCTTCGAACTCATCGAACTTACCGGCGGCAAGTGCCGGCACGGCGTCAGATAGATCCGCACCGAAAGAAAAGGGCTCTTTGGTTTGCCAAATCACCAGCGCTTTAAAGCTGTCTTCAGCCAATGCAATGGCTTTATGCATGCCTTCTAAAACTTTCGCGCCGACGGTGTTGCCTTTGGATTTGAAGCTCGCGATCAGCACGCCATCGCCCTGCGTCCAGGCGCGCAGGCCTTCGTTTTCCCAAATGGTTTCGCCCTTAATGGCGTCGAAATTTTCGGTATAGATGGGGTCAGGGAAATACTGTTTGTTATAGACATCCAGCTTGCTGCGCTCGCGCATCAGCTTAGCCGCCGGCGCGTAGGACCCGGCGGCACTGTGCACGCCGTCGCGGCCGTCTTTCACCCAAGCGGGCAGGGGCGCATCGCTCATTGCTTTACCGGCGGCGATGTCGGCTTCGATCCATTCCACCACTTGTTTCCAGCCGGCCTGCTGCCAAATTTCGAAAATGCCCTCGGTCCAGCCAAAGCCCCAGCGAATCGCGAAATCTAGGTCGCGCGCATTGTCGGCGATGGCTTCTAAATGATAGGCGGCATAGTGAAATACGTCGCGGAAACAGGCCCAGACGAACTGCGCCTGCGCATCGTCGGCTTCGCGCAGGGCTTTCAGTTTATTCGCCCAGCCCTTCTGGCGCAGCGCGCTTTCGGCGTCAATGCTGGCCTCGGCATCAGACGTTTTGTAGTCGGCTTTACCGGCGTCTAGAACCATTATTTTGTCGCCGACTTTCTTAAAGAAACCGGCTTTGGTTTTTTGCCCGAGCGCGCCTTTTTCAATCAGCGCAGACAGCACCGCCGGTGCTTTGAAGTATGGGTGCCACGGATCATTCGCTAACTTACTATCCATCGTGCGAATCACGTTCGCCATCGTGTCCAAGCCGACCACGTCGGCGGTGCGATAAGTCGCAGATTTCGGCCGCCCAATCAGCGGCCCGGTCAATGCGTCGACTTCATCAAAGCCCAGTTTAAATGCCTGGGTGTGATGCATCGTTGCCAGCATCGAGAACACGCCCACGCGATTGGCGATAAAGTTTGGCGTGTCTTTCGCCCGCACCACGCCTTTGCCCAGGGTTGAGGTTAAAAACACCTCCAGCTGATCCAAAATTTCCGGTTTGGTCGCAGGCGTTGGAATCAGCTCAACCAAATACATGTAGCGTGGTGGGTTAAAAAAGTGCACACCACAAAAACGTGTTTTCAGTTCCGCATCGAAGCCATCGGACAAGTCGGTGATGCTCAAGCCTGAGGTATTGGTGGCAAACACCGCGTGTGGCGCGATAAACGGCGCAATTTTGGCGTATAGACCGTGCTTGATTTCCATGCGCTCAGCGACCGCTTCGATAATCAAATCGCAGTCTTTCAGCAGCTCAAGATGGTCATCAAAATTCGCCGGTTGAATTTGCGCGGCGAGGGACTTGTGCCCCAGAGGTGCTGGCGAAAGCTTGGTCAAATTATCTATTGACTTGACGACGATGCCGTTGCGATCGCCCTCTTTCGCGGGCAAATCAAACAAAATTACCGGTACTTTGGCGTTGATCAGATGCGCTGCGATTTGCGCGCCCATCACACCAGCGCCCAGCACGGCGACTTTACGGACATGGAACTTAGCTGTGGCTTCAGACAAGGAACACCTCGGTCGTTCAAAAGGAAGCCGAAGCATACTCCATACGCTGGCGTATGGACATTAGGTTTTTGTTTGTTTTTTTTAGAGCGGTAAGAGCAAGAGGTCACTTGAGCACCGCGCGAAACTTAGGGAGAGAATTCCCCAAGTTGCATCACTTCATCTCTCAGCTAGGTCGATATTGACCATCCGGGTCGCAGAGCTTGGCGCCTCATAACGGCCACGTTTGGCGCTACCGGCTGATCAATGGCAGCCAAATCACCCCGCGCGCCCAAGCCGAATGGCACCACGCCCTCGATAGCTGGCTTGGCTTCCGAGCGCTTCTTCGATGCGCAGCAGCTGGTTGTATTTTGCGACCCGGTCGGTGCGGCACAGGGATCCGGTTTTGATTTGGCTGGCGGTAGTGGCGACGGCTAAATCGGCAATAGTGGTGTCTTCTGTTTCACCGCTGCGGTGCGATACCACCGAGCTGTAGCCGGCGCGCTCTGCCATCGCAATGGCGTCGAGTGTTTCCGTC
>JANNYO010000499.1:0-18152 GCA_031410115.1 Rhodanobacteraceae bacterium
TCCATCAAAATCAAATCTGGTTTGAACGATTCCAGTGCGTCTAAGGTGCGCAACGGATCGGTCACCGCGAGGGTTTCCATCCCGGCTTTGCGCAAAACACTTTCGGCAAAAAACGCTTGGGCGCGATCATCCTCAACAATCAAAATTCGATAGTCGACCGCTTGCTCATGCGCGAGCTGCTCTTTTAATTTCGCAAATGCGGCATCTGGCGTGGTCTTGGTGGGCAGCAAAACATCCACACCTGCACGCATCGCGCGGATGCGCGCGGACAAATCATTGGCATCCGCAAACGCCACAATGGGCATGCGTGCGGTGGTGCGCTGGCGTAGCGTTTTTAGAAAATCTCCGACCAGTTCAAGTTGGCCGCTAAACGCTTCGTCAATCACCACTAAATCGGCGGTCATTGAACTGAGCGTATCGACCAACTCTTCGGTGGACTCCAAACGATCTACGCTCAATCCGTGCGCGCTCAAACGCGGCGCGAGTTCGGCGTACATGCCCACTTCAGGGGCTAAATAGAACACGCGCAGAGTTGCAACCAGCACGGCGCGAGGCGGCGCTGGCGTGGTGGCGACAGCTGCAGGCGGCGCTACGTCGACTTCAATCTCAAATTCGTCGTCAACGGTAATGGGCGCCGCACGTGCTGACGACGCACTCATTGCGTCATTGCTGACGCCAAAACCATCGTCCAAATCATTCTGCGCCGTTTGTGCGGCCTCGTTTGATGCGCTCATCAAGCGGTGTGCCACCGGTACGATCGAGCCAAAATGATCGCGGTTTAGCGCGCTTTGATCAGCGGAATCAAGCAGCAGTTCATCGTTGCTTTCAATCACCAGCTCAATTAAACCATCGTCCACTTGGCTGTCTGCAGCGGGCGTTATCGACAGGCCAAAAATATCGGCGGGCTTTAACCCGACGCCAGCATCGTCGCTGCTAAAAGGTGCGATCGCCTCAACCGAAAAGCGCCGCCAATGCTCGCTCGGCGGCACGCTGAAAGCGTGATTCGCCGCAAGCTGATCCAAGGCGGGGGCAAAATCGCTGAAGGCAACGCGTACCACAACATCGGCCTCACGCACGCGCGTCAACGCTTGTGAAAGGGCTTCAAACTCGGTTTTTTGCGCGTCGCTCAACTCAGCTGCGCCAACCAGCGCCGCCTCAAGCTTCAGTTCCAGCGCATACAGGCGCTCACTCGGCCCCATCAGCGCGTAACGCCCGCTGGCACCCGCCAAGTTCTGCACCTCTTGCGACAACAGGGTCAAACTGTTGATGTCAAACGCACCCTTGAGTAACCGCTGCACGCGCTTTTGCACCAACTCAATACGACGAGGCAAGTGATTGATGAATGCCTGGCGCAGCTCAGCAATCGCTTGGGAATCATCGGCCCGCACGCTTCGCGATGGCATACGGCTATGGGAATCGTCGATTAGCGGCACGGTTGGGTTTCACAGGTTTGGTTTGCATGTTTTGCCGCAGGCCTAGGCAAATTGCGGGCAATACACACATGCATCGTTTGAAAGTTAGTATTGTTTGACATTCACTCGACTATAACAGTGTCGGAAGCTTGCCTAGAACGTCAAGTGCAGCCAAATTCAATCACATTAAGTCAAGAATCGTTACATGACTTTTCACAGGCGCGCCACACGAACTGCGCGCCCGGCGTTCGCGCAAAGTGCGCCGCGCGCTAGCTATGCCGATCCAATAATTGCCGTGGATTTAGGCCACACAATATCAGCGTCAGCACATACACCACCCCGCCGGCCGCCACCACGCCAAACAAAGCACCAAAACGTAGATGCGCGCGGGCCAGCGCCCACGGGCCAATCCAGCTTTCGATGTTGTGTGCGGCGTAGGCAAACAGCGCCGACAGCGCGATGCCCGCGACCAACAGCTGAAAGCCAAATGCCGTCCAGCCCGGCTGCGCCTGAAAAACATTTTCACGGCGCAGCCAATACAGCAGCAGCCCGGCGTTTAAATAGCCAGATACAGCACTCGCCAAACTCATGCCTGCGTGCGGCGCGTAGAACTGAAAATAGACCGCCGCACCAACAAAAATGCAGTTCAACAGCATATTGCTGATCAAACTGGTCATTGCCGCGCGCACCGGTGTTTTGGTGTCCATGCGCGAAAAAAAGCCTGGTGCCAGCACTTTCACGCCGATAAACGCAGGCAAACCTAGCGCTAATGTGCCCAAGCTCCAGGCTGCCATATGCACATCGCGTGCGGTGTATTTGCCGTAGCCAAACACCGCCCACAGCACCGGTTCGGCAAGCCAAGTCAGCGTCAGCATCGCGGGCACTGCAATAATCAGCGCAATCCGCAGTGCCCAATCTAGCGCTGCGGAAAATCCCGCTGCATCTTGCTTGGCAAAGCGCCCCGACAGATGCGGCAAAATAACCGCTGACAGCGCCACGCCAAATACCCCCTGCGGAAATTGCAATAGCCGATCCGCATTGCTCAGCCAAGTCACCGAACCCGCCATTAAAAACGTCGCAATCGCCACGTCTACCAACATATTGACCTGCGCAACCGAGGCACCAAAGATCGAGGGCACCATGAGTTTCAACACCCGCCGCACGCCGCTGTGATGCCAACCCCAGCGCGGCCTGGGCAGCAGATTTAAGCGCAGCAGCGCTGGCACTTGAATCAGCAATTGCAGCACGCCCCCCAAAAGTGCGCCCCAAGCTAAGCCAAAAATAGGTAGCGAAAAATATCGCGACAGCACTGCGGCGCCAAAAATCATCGCCACGTTCAATAAAATCGGCGTCAGCGCGGGCACTGCGAAGCGCCGATGCGTGTTCATAATGCCGCCAGCGAAGCCGCACATCGAGACAAAAAAAATGTAGCCAAACGTCACCCGCAGCAGCTGCGTGGTCAGTTCAACTTGCGCTGGATCACGCCAACCGGGTGCGACGATGCGCACAATCCAAGGCGCGCACAGCAGGCCAATGCCAACTACCAGCAGCAGCACCGCCGCTAAAGTGCCGCAGACGTGGTCGATAAACTCGCGCATTTCAGCGGCGCTGCGATTGGCCTTGTAATCGCTCAAAACGGGCACAAACGCGGTCGAAAATGCGCCCTCATTGAACAGCTGGCGCAATAAATTCGGGATGCGAAACGCGACGTTGAACGCGTCGGTGACGGCACTGGCACCAAATATTCTGGCGACCAAAGATTCGCGTACAAAACCAAATATGCGTGAGCTTAAAGTCAGCGCACTGACGATCGAGGTGGATTTAAGAAGCTTCATACTGTGAGTGTCCATGCTTTGCTTAACGCATTCCAAGGCAATTCACGGGCAAGACTTGACGCGTGAAAGTCGCCTCCATATAGTTCGTCGCTCTACCGTTCCTTCATAGCTCAGCTGGTAGAGCATCGGACTGTTAATCCGTGTGTCCCTGGTTCGAGTCCAGGTGAAGGAGCCATTTTTTATTGCTTGGCTGTAGCCAAAGCGCGAAAGCCCGTTAACGCGGGTTTTTTTGTGCCCTAAATTTGGCGCGCAATTTTTCCCAGCGGCATCGCTAAGTCGTTAGAATTCACGTTTTCGCGACCTCTCGGAGTTCTTCAAATGCGCCAAATTCTTTCAACCGTTATTCTGTGCGCCGCTTTCGCCGCAGGCCACGCGGGCGCACCGTACGTGATAAGCGCCCGCGCGCAGCCCGTCGGTGCGACGGCAAATACTTTTCTCGGCTATGCACTTGCCAGCGGTGATCGTGGCATCGGTCTAGCCGGCACGTTAAACGGCAGTGCCTATGCGATCGCGCCGACGGCGGCGGGTAATGTTTTGTTCGGACAAACGCTGACCAGTGGCGTCAGCGCGGATCTTTTTGGCGCATCAGTGGCGATTGCTAGCCCGCAAAGTATCGGCAGCTTTGCCGCCGTGGGCGCATTTGGTGATGACGATCCGCTGCTGAACGCGGGCAAAGTGTATGCCTACCGTTTGGCGCCGTCGCTGAGCACGCCATTTGCGGCGGCCGGGGTATTGGCCCCGCCGATTCCCTCGACTGCGGGCAACTTTGGCTATTCACTCGCCGCCGATGGCAATTTTATTTTTGTTGGCGAAGTCAAAGCGAAAAACCCAAATGGCGACGTTGTAGGCGCTGTACACGTGTTTGAAAATACCGGTGCCACGACGTGGCTGCTGCGTACCTCGATTTATGGCACCCAGTTGGATGGCACCCTGGGGCGCAGATTTGGTCATGCGATTGCGATTTCTGGCAACACGCTAGTGATTGGTGCACCGAAAGAAAATGAAGCTGCGTTCACCACTGCCGGTGCGGTTTATGTTTACACCGGCAGCGCTGCAAGCTGGACATTGCAAAGTCGCATCACCGCTGCAGCCGGTGATATTGGTAGCGATGATGAACTGGGTGCCGCAGTCGATATCGATGGTGATGTGATCATCGCTGGTGGCTCGCGCGACGATAAAGTCGTCGGCCTTGACGCTGGCAGCGCCTATATTTTCACCCGTTCCGGTGCCAGCTGGAGCCAAAGCGCAAAGTTACTTTCTAGTGGTGCGACCACCGGCAATCTATTTGGCACTGCCGTTTCGATCAGCGCGGGCGAAGCCCTAGTCGGCGCTTACTGCGAGCCCAATGGTGCCAATGCCTGCACCGGCCCTGGATCGGTTGAATCCTTTCGCCGCACTGACGTTGGCAACTGGATCGCGGTGCAGCGCTTAGTGGCACCTGATGGCCTCAACGGCGAAGGTTTTGGCAGCGCCGTTGCGCAAGTGAGCCCAGCGAACCGCTTTGCCTACGTCGGCGCATTTCGTGCCAACGCGCCGACATCTGCGGGTGCGGTTTACCTATTACGCGGCGATCAGCTGTTTGCGGACGGTTTTGAGTAGGCGAACGGGGTTTTGAGTAGGAGAAAGGGTTTTCGCGTAGGCGCGGGTCAAACTACCGCTAACAATGCCAGCGCATAGCGCCGCGCCCAAGGTGTGCCGGGCTTTTGCAGGCTTGGGTAACGCTTCCAAGCCTGCAATTCGACGATATCTTGCTGCCAGCTGGGCACGGGTGTGGTGAAGCCGGTTTTTGCGCGATTGATAATGTGTGCGGGCAGCGGTCGAATAGGTGCGCCGCCCAGCAGGCGTTTGCCGCCAATCGCCTGCACGCACGCGCGCGCGGGCATGACACTTTCCAACAGCACGCGATCTACTAACGGTGTGCGCACTTCTAAACTGTGCGCCATGCTGGCCCAGTCGGTATCACGCAATAGCTGATTGCGCAGATAGCGCGTCGCTTCTAAATACCCGACTTGGGCAAAGCTATCGCTGATGCCAGCGGGTATTTGCCACGCTTGTGCGGTGCATTCGGCGAGGCGTGCGGCGCCATATTGCAAACGATCTTTTGCGATAAATTGGCCCAATTCCGACGGCAAAAATAGCCCGCGTCTGAGTAAATACAGGCCTTCAAGGGTGCCCGCAAATTCCAGCATGCCGGCAGCTTTTGGATGCAGGCCGAGCGCATTCGCAAGTGGCGTCAACGCCCGCGCGACCGCCGTAATGCCTGGCAATTTGGCGACGCCACCAAAGCGTTTTTGCCAGCGTGGGATGTCGCTAAAACTTGAGTAGCCACCGAGCAGTTCATCGCCGCCGATGCCGCTGAGCGCGACTTTTAAACCCAGTGCCGAGGTGGCTTTGCTGACCATCCAGGTGTTCATGCCATCAATTGTGGGTTGATCCATGGCGCTTAGAAAAGCCGGGATATCGGCGGCGAAGTCGGCCTGCGTGACCCAGCATTCGCTGTGACGCGCTTGATAGTGTGCGGCGACTTCAGCCGCTAAAACGCCCTCGTCGGCTGGCAAACCAGCGAATTCCTTGAAGCGCACGGTCAGCGTTTGCACATCGTTTGCGCCCGCGTCGCGCATTAAACCCAACAGCGCGCCGGAATCCACGCCGGCCGATAAAAATGCGCCGACCGGCACGTCGGCCTCTAAATGATGTTTGACGCTATCCAATAGCGCCGCATGTAAGGCTTGTGCTGTGGCGTCGTGCTGGGGTTGCGTAAATACCTCACGCAAATTTTGCAGCCCGTGCAGCTGCGGCGCATGTCCTGCTTGAATGACCAACGCTGAGCCCGGTGGCACGCTGCGCACCGCGCTTAAATAGGTTAGTGGCTCGGGCACACTGCCGTAAAGCAAAAATCCAACTTCCGCCGCCGCATCGCGTTCGGCGGAAATTTTCCCGTGCGCTTGCAGCGCTTTAACGCTGGACGCAAATGCGATTTGCCCGCCGCGATCAGCGTAATACAAAGGTTTAATGCCGTATGGATCACGCGCCAAAATCAAGGTGCGTTGGGCACGATCATAAAATCCCAAACTAAACATGCCGCGTAATCGGCGTAATCCTTTGATGCCGTCGCGACACAGAATTTCCATCACGACTTCGGTGTCACCCTCGGTTTTCAACATCGCGCCCGCAGCGATTAGTTCGGCGCGCAGGGCTTTGTAGTTATAGATCTCGCCGTTGAAAACAATCACCGCGCCGCCATCACTGCGATGCAGGGGCTGGTCCGAGCGCGCCGCCAAGTCGATAATGGAAAGTCGTCGATGCGCTAGGCCTATACGCTGGTCGGCGCTAAACCACAGCCCAGCGCCGTCCGGGCCGCGCAGGCGCATCGCATCGCGCACGCGCACCAGCGCCGCTGCGTCCACGGTGGGCGCATTGGCACCGTAACTAAATTCGCCAGCGATACCGCACATGGCTAGAGCCGGCCGTCGCTATCGCTGCGGTCAAGTAAGCGTTTGACGTCATAAATCAGCCCGCTCGGTTTTAGCAAAGCACGAATTCCGGCAGCGCCCAGTTGCGCAAATTGCTGATGTGCCACAGCGATAAGCGCTAAATCAAACTGACCCGCATTCGGCGTAATCAGCGCCGAGCCATTGACCGTATCGCCATGGGCCGCCGCTACCAGCGGGTCGTACAGTGCAACATCGGCACCAAAACTGCTGAGCTCAGCGGCAATATCAAACACCCGGCTGTTACGCGTATCGCTGCAATTTTCTTTGAACGCCACGCCCAAAATCAGTATCTTTGCGCCGTTTGCGGACAAGCCACGGCGCGCGCACAGCTTTAACACCTCAGCGCAAATATGCCCAACCATGCCTTCGTTGACCAGCCTAGCTGTGCTAATCAGCGCCGGGTGATAGCCCGCCAACTGCGCACGGTGAATCAAATAGTAAGGATCCACACCAATGCAGTGGCCGCCGACTAGCCCGGGGCGAAAGTCGAGAAAATTCCACTTGCTGCGCGCCGCTGCTAACACCGCCGCACTATCCAACTTCAAATGCGCGCAAACCTGGGCAAACTCATTGACGAGCGCGATGTTGACGTCACGCTGCACGTTTTCGATCACTTTTGCCGCCTCGGCCGTGCGAATACTGGCAGCACGAAAGGTGCCAGCGGTAATAATCGTGCGATACAGCGCATCCACTTGATCCGCCGCAGCCGGCGTCGAGCCCGATGTAATTTTGACGATCGAGGCCAGCTGATTGGCTTTGTCACCGGGATTGATGCGCTCTGGGCTGTAGCCCAAAACATAGTCGGTATTCAGTGCAAGCCCCGATCCGGCACTGAGCCAGGGCGCGCAAAAATCCTCTGTGCAGCCGGGATAAACCGTGGACTCAAACACCACCAGATCGCCCTTTTTTAAATACCCAGCAATCAGCTTGCATGCCGCTTCCAAAGGTGCCAAATCCGGACGCTTATCGCTGTTCACCGGGGTTGGCACGGTCACGATGTAGACCGTAGCCTGCGCTAAAACTTGCGCCTCGCAGCTCAACACCAAGCCCGCAGCAAGAGCTGCGGTCAGCGCGCCCGATGGCGCTTCGCCATTCGCATCAACGCCCTGATTCAATGCGGCGACCCGCTGCACATCAATATCGAAGCCGACTACGCGATTCGTCGCCGCCGCGCGACTAAAGGCCAACGCCAGCGGCAAACCGACATAACCTAGGCCTAGAATTGCAATCATCTATTGGGTGCCTCGGTCTTGTGGGCCGCTAAATGTCTCATATTCGCTCGCGGCAATCTGTTGAAAAATTTAACGGATCGGGGCTTAACCCCAATGACCTGTTCAGGCCGTTGCACGTTGGTCCCCTAACCACAACGGAGCACTGCCATCATGAAGCTGAAAACATCTAATCCTTTAAACCCGCTCGCTTTAGCGCTTTCGCTGGCGTTGCTCTCGGGCTGTAGCCCTACGAATCGCGCGGAACAGGAAGCGGGCCGTGCCCAGCCACCGCGCGCACAAGCGGGCTCGGCCCCAGCGGATGGCGCTTTGAGTGCGAATACCGACGACAAAACCAAGCTTGAAGATCAGCAAGCGCCCACAGCTGCCTACGATTTGCCAGCGCCACCACCCGAAGCCGACGCAGCAATGGCGGAAAAGAAGTCAGATTCAGAAAACAGCCTTGAAGAAATCGAAGTAACTGGCAGCAGAATTCGCCGCGCTGATATGGAGCCAGTGATGCCCGCGCTTGCAAGCGCGCCGACCGCGCCAAACGCACCAGCACTGTTGGAGAACAACGTTGCAATTGCAACTCCAGCGCCAGCAGAGACCTCAGGGTTTACGGCGCCCGAACCCAGCACCGAGCTGGTTGTTGATAGCGAAAACTACGCCCACACCGCACCAAATCCAGTTAAGCAAACCGCAGTCGAGCCCGTTTCCACCTTTAGCATCGATGTCGACACCGGTTCCTACACCAACACGCGACGCATGCTGACCCAGGAAAATCGCTTGCCGCCGAAAGATGCAGTGCGCGCGGAGGAATTCATCAATTATTTCGACTATGGCTATCCGCAGCCGGCGAATCGCGCGCAGCCGTTTTCAGTGACGACTGAATTGGGCTCAGCACCTTGGAATGGCAAACACGAGCTGCTGCTGATCGGCCTGAAAGGGTTTGAGATGCAAAAAAACGAAATTCCAGCGGCGAATTTGGTGTTTTTGCTCGACGTCAGCGGGTCGATGGACGAGCCGAATAAACTGCCGCTCTTGAAAGCCTCCATCACGCAGATGGTTGAGCGCATGGGCGCGCGTGATTTTGTTTCGATTGTGGTTTACGCCGGCGCGGCGGGCGTGGTGTTGGAACCCACACCCGGCAACAACCATGAAAAAATCCTGGCGGCACTGACGCAGTTGAGCGCGGGCGGTTCGACCAATGGTGGCGAAGGTATTGAGTTAGCTTACAAGTTGGCGAATGCCAACAAAATTCCCGGCGGCGTCAATCGCATTATTTTAGCCACCGATGGCGATTTTAATGTCGGGCAATTCAATCAAAACAAGCTAAAAGAATTTATTGCCGCCAAGCGCGATAGCGGCATCACGCTATCCACGCTTGGTTTTGGCGCGGGCAACTACAACGATGCAATGGCCGAGCAACTCGCCGATGTCGGCAACGGCAAATATGCCTACATTGATTCCATCGAAGAAGCCACGCGCACGCTCGGGCGGGAAGTGGCGGGCAGCCTGTACACGATTGCCGGCGATGTCAAAATTCAGATCGAGTTCAACCCAAGTTTGGTGTCGGAATACCGCTTGATCGGCTATGACAACCGTATGTTGGCAAAGGAAGACTTCAACAACGACAAAATTGACGCCGGTGATATTGGCGTTGGCCATACGGTCACGGCGCTGTACGAAATCACCCGCGTGGGCTCTGGGGGCGAAGCGATAGACCCACTCAGATATGCCGCTAAACCCGCAGCCACAGGCGGCAAAGAACTTGGCTTTCTAAAATTACGTTATAAGCTTCCTAATCAATCAGAAAGTATTTTGATCAGCCAAGCGATTGCGCCTGCCGCGCACTCAAGCTATCGTTTGCAATACGCCGCGATGGTGGCGGCGTTCGCGGAGCATCTCGGTGGTGGCAAATACTTGAACAACTTTGGCCTAAGCCAAATTGAGCAGGCGCTCAAGCCGGTCAAGCAATCAGAGAAGGCGGAGCTTTTATCTTTAATCGCCATTGCTAAACAAATCGAGGGCCCGGCAGTAAGCGATCCGATTGCGCGGGTGGAGATTTCGGTGCCCAAATAGCACCCGAAATTTACTTGCCGTGCCGCCTTCCGGCGAGACTTGTTTGCCGTGCCGCCTTCCGGCGAGACTTGTTTGCCGTGGCAGACCAGCCTACGGGAAAATCCCGCGCTGAGCGCGCAAAAAATTCAGTTTGAACGCATAATATGCGTTCAAACTGAGGTTCAAATATGCCACTCGACGCCGATTTAAAAACCCTGCTCGCGAACGAATTGATTGGCGATCAGACGGAATTACTGAGTGCGCTTGCGGCGCGCGGGCATGTGCTGACGCAGTCAACCTTGTCGCGCAAATTGAAAAGCTTAGGCTATCAAAAGCAAGATGGGCATTATATTCAGCCCGGCGTGCCGGGTTTTAAATTGCAATCACTCGTAGTCGTGGCGCCGAATCTATTGGTGCTGCGCACCGCGCCTGGCTTTGCCGGTGTGTTGGCGGTGCGCTTAGATGCAAACCCGCTGCCCGGTCAAGCCGGCACTATTGCTGGCGACGACACGGTGTTTGTTGCGGTGCAAGTGGCGTTTTTATCGGCGGCGGCGCAGGTCGCGTCGGCTTGGCTGTGAGCATTTACTTGGACTCGTTTGGCTTAAGGCACGCCGACGCTGGGGTTAAAACCTTAATGGTAACGATTCGCATTTGCGGTATAGTTCGCGTATGGACGGAAATCAACGCGCTCAAACTCTAATAGACACTGTGGCCGACACCGTGGCCAACACCGTGGCCAACGCCGAAACGCGGGCACGCGATCATGCCTTGCGGGCAAATGTTGCCGCTAAATCGATACCCGCAGAAAAAACACTTGCTCACTTGGAAAAAACACTGGCGCACTTGGACAAAGGCGCCGGCGCACAGATTCTACGGATTGATGCCAACACAGCCTTTGGTGGCCTGGATGCGCTGGTCACGCGGCGTTTGATGGAATTAGGCTTTTTGCCCGGCGCGCAATTAACCGTGGTGGGCTTTGGCCTGCTGGGGCGTGACCCGATTGCGGTCAGGCTGGGTGGCACCAAATTTGCGCTGCGTCGGGCGGAAGCCAATAAAATTATTGTCGCGCCTAGCCTGAAATCGGCGCTGCTATGAGCGAGGAGGTGCTGCGCATTGCGCTGATCGGCAACCCCAACTGCGGTAAGAGCGCGCTGTTTAACTTGCTAACCGGTAGCCGTCAAAAAGTCGCGAATTACCCCGGCGTTACCGTGGAAAAACGCGAGGGTGAATTTGTTTTGCACGGGCAGATAACACCGAATAAACAAAATCATCGCGCCGACGCCGCGCGGCGCGTTTCGGTGCTTGATTTACCCGGCACCTACAGCTTGCAAGTCACTAGTGCCGATGAACGCGTCACGCGCGATATTGTTTTGGGTGGCTTTGGCGCTGAGCTGCCGCCCGATGTGCTGGTTGCGGTGTTGGACGCCACGAATTTGCGTCTGGGTTTGCGCTTGGTGTTGGAGCTCAAAGCGATCGGTCGGCCAATGATTGTGGCGCTGAACTTGATTGATTTGGCGCGTCAACGAGGCCTTGAAATTGATCTCGAAAAATTGCAGAACGCGCTCGGGCTGCCGGTGGTGGAAACAGTTGCGGTGCGCAAGCACGGCGCCAAGGCGTTGATCGAGGCGATTGCCGCGTTTACACCGGATCCTGCGCTGCCATCCGTTACGCTGAAAACGTTGGCGGACGCGCCGAGTAACCGCGATCAATCCCACGTAGAGGCGCTGTATGCGCAGGTGGAGGCGCTACTTGATATCGCGGTCAGCAAACCGTGTGTGTTGCCCGCTTGGCAGGATCGCTTGGATGCGGTGGTCATGCATCCAGTGTTGGGCCTTGCGCTGCTGGCAGCGGTGCTGTTTTTGATGTTTCAAGCGGTGTTTGCTTGGGCTGCGCCGCTGATGGACGGGCTGAGCGCGGCCATTATGTTTTTGCGCGATGTGGTCGGGGTAAACATGCTCGACGGCCCGCTGAAAAGTCTAATCACCGATGGCTTGTTCGCCGGTGTCGGCAGCGTGCTGGTTTTTTTGCCGCAAATTCTGATCCTGTTCGCCTTTATTTTGGCGCTGGAAGATTCCGGCTATTTGCCGCGCGCAGCGTTCCTATTGGATCGCATGATGCTAAGCGTGGGCTTATCGGGGCGCGCGTTTATCCCCTTGCTGTCCAGCTTTGCCTGCGCCGTGCCGGGCATTATGGCAACGCGCACAATCACTAACCCGCGCGAGCGTTTGGTGACGATTATGATCGCGCCGTTGATGACCTGTTCGGCGCGTTTGCCGGTGTACACGCTGGTGATCGGCGCGCTGATTCCACGGCAGTCGGTGCTGGGCATTTTTAATCTTCAGGGCGTGACGTTATTTGCGCTCTATGTCGCCGGTATCGTCAGTAGTGTGCTGGTCGCAGCATTGGTGCAGCGCGCCGCGCGCGTGCGAACGGCGTTTCCACTGCTGCTGGAATTACCCAGCTATCGCTGGCCGAACCTACGCAATTTGATGATCGGTTTGCTCGAGCGCGCGCGTATTTTTTTACGCCGGGTCGGCACGACGATTTTAGCGCTCATGATTTTGCTGTGGTTTTTATCCTCGGTCCCCGGTGCGCCGGTGGGTGCGACGGAACCGGCGGTGTATTACAGCTACGCGGGTCAAATCGGCCGCGCGCTAGCGGTGGTGTTCGCACCGATTGGCTTTAACTGGCAAATATGTATTGCGCTTGTGCCGGGCATGGCGGCGCGCGAAGTTGCGGTCAGCGCGCTCGGCACGGTCTATGCGCTGTCCGGCACCGACGATCAAGTGGCGAATGCGCTGTCACCGATTATCGCCAGCCAATGGAGCTTGGCAACCGCGCTGGCCTTTTTGGCCTGGTATGTTTACGCGCCACAGTGTTTATCGACGTTAGCCGTCACCAAACGCGAAACCAATTCCTGGAAGATGACGGCGCTGATGACCGGCTATTTATTCGCGATGGCCTATGCGGCGGCGTTCGTCACCTATCGCGTCACGCTGTTTTTCAGCCAATGAACGTTTCTGTTAACTCTTTTGCTACGGCAAACAAAAGGTTGCCATGAATAACACCACGCAAATGTTGATTGTGCTGATCTTAGTTGCGCTCGCCGCTGCATATGGCTTCAAACAAGCGCGCACGTGGTGGTTGAGTGCAACGTCAAAGGTCAAAGGCAGCGGCTGCGGCAGTGGCTGTAGCGTGTGCCCGGTGAAGGCCAAGGGCTAAACCTAGAGCCACAAGCTGGATGGAAATCAGCGTGCCCTGGTGTTGAAACGACTCGCAAGTCAAGAGATAAGGCCGCACATGTTTTATAGTCCAACGCCCACGTGCGCAAACTGAAACTTATCTCTGGAATCTTGCTCGAGTCTGGGCTTGATCACCTCGTTCGTTTTGCCGCCGGTAAAATAACGCAACAAAAACCTTTGGGTCGTCCACATGCCTCTTTTTAAACAGCTCCTGCTGATCATACCTAGACTGCCCATTCTGCTTACCGCCCTGACTGCCATTTGCGCCTCAGGTGCAAGCTTTGCCATTGAAGACGATGAATTACTGCCGGTCGAAGAGGCCTACATACCGACCGTGACGGTATCTGGCGACGTGGTGAATTTAAACTTCGTCGTCGCGCCCGGCTATTATTTGTACAAAGAACGCACTTCTTTAGCGGCGGCGCGGCCGGAGGAAGTGGTGTTAGCCGCGTTGGAATTGCCCGAGGGCGAAAAAAAGACGGACGACTTTTTTGGTGAAATGCATGTCTTCCACAAAGATTTTGCGGGCAGCGCCAAAATGAGTTTCCCCGGCGCAAGGCCGGTACTGGTGGCGTTTCGGCTGAAATATCAGGGCTGTGCGGATATCGGCGTGTGCTACCCGCCGCAAACCCGCACGTTTGCGATGGATTTGGCATCGGCCACTGGCGCTGCGCAAACTCTGGATCCTGCACTATCGGCGGCAACGCAGGCTTCAAGTCCGGTAATGATCTCCGGTGTTACCGATGCCAACACACCGGCGCCGATGATGGACGCAGCCCCCGCTGTCAACACCGACCCGCTTGGGCTCAGTCTTGCCGATCAGGCGACACGGCAAATAAGTCTCGCCGATCAGGCGACACGGCAAATAAGTCTCGCCGATCAGGCGACACGGCAAATAAGCCCAGGCGCTGCTGGCCCCGGCATCATCGCTCAACGCGACGCGCTGCCCGAAGCGCAAGCTTTTCGCGCCGAGGCCTTAGCCACCGATGGTCAAACTGTTTTAGTGCGCATTACTGCACCAGCGGACTATTATCTTTATCGCGACCAGTTCAAGTTCGCACTGAATGCTGAAGGCGTGTCGCTCACGCCGGAATTTCCATCCAGTCAAACGATTAAAGACGAACATTTCGGTGACGTAGACGTATATTTCGGCGGCGTGGATGTAAGGCTTTTGCTCACGCGCACCACCGCCGCCCCAGCCAACGCAACGCTGGAGTTAGAGTTTCAAGGCTGTAAGCAAGACAGCGTTTGCTATCCGGTGATGCGTCGCAGCCTGCCGGTCGCGTTGCCAGCTGCGACCGCAGCGACAGGCGTTGCGGTGACGGCAATTAGCGCCGCACCGATCGCTGCGCAAACGCCGATGGCGCAGTCAATCACGACACTCACCCGACCCGCAGACGCCGAGGTTTTGCCGCAGCTGCTAACGCCTGGCATTGTGTTGGATGCGATTGCGCGCGCCACTGGGCAGGCACCGTCTGCGGTAGCTGGATCAGCAAAATCGGCTAGCGATGTCGGCCTTTTTTTAGCGCTGCTGCTGGCTTTGGGCGGCGGCGTGTTACTGAACTTAATGCCCTGCGTGTTGCCGGTGCTGTCCCTGAAAGTTTTGGGCTTAGTGGAAAGTGGTGCCAGTGTCAAAACCGCGCGTGCCCAGGCGATTTGGTACACCGTCGGCGTGCTGGCATCGTTTTTTGTTTTGGGCGTCATATTGCTCAGCTTCAAATCTGCTGGCAGCGCATTGGGCTGGGGTTTCCAGCTGCAAAATCCGCTGATCGTCGGCTTGCTAGCGTTCTTATTGATTGCGATGGGCTTGAATATGTCGGGCGTGGTGAGTTTCGGCCACAGCTTTGGCAATGTCGGCGCGAACTTGGCGCAATCCAATGCAAAAAACCCGGCACGCAGCGCATTTTTCAACGGCGTTATGGCATGTATTGTTGCCACGCCGTGCACCGGGCCTGGCATGTTCACCGCACTCGGCTACGGCTTTACGCAATCTAATTTTGTCGCAATGCTGATTTTATTGGCGCTCGGCTTGGGCTTGGCACTGCCGTTTCTATTGATCGGTTTTATTCCGGCGTTGGCACAGCGTTTACCGCGCCCAGGTGCTTGGATGGATACGTTGAAATCATGGCTCGCCTTCCCGCTGTATCTGACGGCGGTTTGGCTGCTCAGCGTGCTGGGCAAGCAAACCGGCATTGACGGCATGGGCTACGCCTTGGCGGGCGCGGTATTGCTGGCGGCGGGGCTGTGGTGGTGGGATAAGCAGCGCTATTCCACATCTGACAGCACGGTGTTGGGCAGAGCCTTTTCTCTGGCGTTGGTGATAGGCGCGTTTGCGATTTTATTTAGTGCGGCAAAGCTAAAAAATGATGCGCACGACGTGCTGGCAGAAGGGCAGGTTCCTTACAGTGTTTCGGCACTGGCCGAACTGCGCGCCCAGGGCGCGCCGGTGTTTGTCGACATGACTGCGGCCTGGTGCATTACCTGCAAAGTCAATGAAAAAAATGCGATCAATACCTACGCCGTTGGTCAAGCGATGCAGCAAGCGGGTATGGTTTATATGGTCGGCGACTACACCAACAGCGATCCGGCAATCACTGAATATCTGAAAAGCTTTGGCGCCGTCGGCGTGCCGCTGTATGTGATGTACCCAAAGCGCGCGCCCGCCGTTTCGCCAAACGCAGTGGCCCCGGGCGCTGGGAGTTAATACAATGATCTGGTTCAAAAAAATGCTGGATGAGCGCCCAAACACCCTGGTGCTGATCCTAGCGGCGGCATTTGGCCTGGGTGGTTTTTTGCTGTCCAGCGCGCTGTTTTCCGACAGCGACAAGCTAATCGGCAGCGCTGCGCCGACGCTTGTGATGCAGGATTTGGCGGGTAAGAAAGTTCAGTTGCAAGATTTTCGCGGCAAACCACTTGTCGTCAATTTTTGGGCAACCTGGTGCCCGCCATGCATCAAAGAAATGCCTATGTTAGAGCGTGCGCACAGCAGGGGCGACATTCAAGTCGTCGCCATTGCCAGTGACGAGGCCGCCGATGTGCGTGGTTTTCAAAAAGCGCAAGCGCTGACGATGACCCTGGTTTTAGAGGCGCAAGCGGGTGGCATAAATCGCGCCCTACGCGTGCCCAACACGATTCCCTATTCAGTTTTTTTCGACGCCAACGGCCAGGTGGTATCGGTGCAACATGGCGGCATGTCGCAAGCGGACTTTGACGCACAGGTTTTGAAGGCGCGCGGTTAAGGCAAAAGCAGTGGCCGCGCTGATTTAAACCCGGTTGGCAAAGCCAAGCGCGCAGCCCGCTATACTGCGCGGCCTTCAGTCATCACCTGCGCGCTGAGTTCAGCGCCAAGCACACCTATGAGCGCATTAAACCCAAAAGTCGGCTTCGTTAGCCTCGGTTGCCCGAAAGCGCTGGTGGATTCCGAACGCATCTTGACCCAACTGCGCGTTGAGGGCTATGACATCGTGCCGAGCTACAATTCCGCCGACATCGTCGTGGTCAACACCTGCGGTTTTATTGATTCAGCGGTAGAAGAATCTTTGGAAGCCATTGGTGAGGCGATGGCGGAAAATGGCAAAGTCGTGGTTACCGGCTGCTTAGGCGCACGCGCCGAAACTATTCGCGCGCGTTTTCCCGGTGTGCTGTCGATCAGTGGCCCGGCGGATTACGAATCAGTGCTGACCGCCGTGCATAAACAGCTGCCGCCCAAGCACGACCCCTATCTTGATTTGGTGCCGCCAGCGGGCTTGAAACTGACGCCCAAGCATTATGCCTATTTGAAAATATCTGAAGGCTGTAACCACCGCTGCACGTTTTGCATTATTCCCTCCATGCGCGGTGATTTGGTTAGCCGGCCGGTCGATCAAGTGCTAATCGAAGCGGAAAAACTGGTCAAAGGTGGCGTGCGCGAATTGCTGGTGATCAGTCAAGACACCAGTGCGTATGGCGTAGATGTCAAGTACCGCGAAGCAATTTGGCGCGATAAGACTTACCGCACGCGCATGACTGAACTGTGTGAGGGGCTCGGCAGTTTAAGCCACCCGCTGAATCCAGTATGGGTGCGCCTGCACTATGTTTACCCGTATCCGCATGTCGATGAATTGATTCCAATGATGGCGGAAAACAAAATTCTGCCCTACCTAGACATCCCGTTTCAGCATGCCAACCCGCGCATTTTAAAACTGATGAAACGCCCGGCGGCAAGCGCAAAAAACCTAGAGCGCGTGCAGGCTTGGCGCAAAATTTGCCCAGATTTGACCCTGCGCAGCACCTTTATTGTCGGCTTCCCCGGTGAAACTGAGGCTGAGTTTCAAGAGCTGCTGGATTTTTTAAGCGCTGCCGAATTAGATCGCGTCGGCTGCTTTAAATATTCACCCGTGGTCGGTGCAAAGGCGAATGATTTGCCTGACCCGATTGCACCCGAGATGCAGCAAGATCGCTACGAACGCTTTATGCAGCTTCAGCAAAAAATCAGCGCGAAGCGTTTGAAACGCAAAGTCGGGCGCGTGGAAACGGTATTACTCGACGCCGTGGATGGCAGCAAAGCCACCGGGCGATCCAGCAGCGACGCACCGGAAATTGACGGCAAAGTTTTGATCAGTGGAATTACCCAAACCGTCAAACCAGGGCAGTTCGTCAAGGTCAAGATTGAAAAGGCTGGCAAGTATGATTTACATGGGGTTTTGGTTTAGGCCTTGCAAACTAGTTATCGTTTTCCCGCATCGCTGCTGCACGTGGAGTCTCGCCGCAAGGCGACACGGCAGACGAGTCTCGCCGCAAGGCGACACGGCAGACGAGTCTCGCCGCAAGGCGACACGGCAGACGAGTCTCGCCGCAAGGCGACACGGCAGACGAGTCTCGCCGCAAGGCGACGCCGAAAACTCACAAAAAACCCGCC
>JANNYO010000500.1:0-2131 GCA_031410115.1 Rhodanobacteraceae bacterium
GATGGCGTTGTTATTTGCAGTGCCAGTAATATTGCAAGAGGGGCGAAGTCGATTTAATATTTTTCCCAAAATAGAATAGGTTATTGATTTCCCGTTGATATACTTAATTTTTAATGCTGACGAACCATCAATCGTTCTAAAATCTATGGCGTATTCCGAGCTAACGTTAGATTTTTCGTTTGCACAAGCAAAACATGATGACAATACAATCAATAAAGTAAATATAAAAAATAGGTTTTTATTGATGCGCATAATAACTACCTCCATATATGATATTTGATAAAATTTATCTGGTGTTTGAACTGCTTGCGGTTCCGTTGGCTTCTCGCATCGGCAGGGAGTAGTTCGGTACATAACCAGTGGGATAGACAAACTTCGCGACAAATGACAGTGGAACAGTGGTGTAGCTCACGACGCCAGCGCCTTGATTACCTCCTAAAATCACTACCCTTCCAGTAAGTGTTTGACCGACAACAAGCGCAACATGATGACCTCCATTTGGCCAAGCAATCGACGCGACAGCGCCATACGCGGCTTTTTTCCCTAAATCTTGCCCCCAAGATTCCCAATTGGCTGCCCACGCGTTGTTACGACCTACGATTCCGGCTTTCGTGAAAGTCCAGTTGACAAAGCTTGAGCACCAAGCGCCTGAATTGTCGTCAGTAGTTGGCGACGGGGTCGTGGTGGCATGGTATTCAAGAATTTTTTGGTTATTCGCCGCACCTGGGACTTCCGCGACACCCAATTCGCCTTCGGCAATTGGCAGCCATGGCGTTTTAAACGCATCTGGTTCGTAATCTGGATCGCCCGAAATTTCAGAATCAACAGGTGGCGTGTTGTGTGCCAACTGATTAAAAGCCATCTGCATAGCCCCAGTAGCCGCGCCATTGCCAAACTTCTCGCCTGCCAAATAAGAAACCGAGCCGCCCACCATCGCACTCGCCGCAACTTTCGCAAACGAGGAGTGCAAATTCCCGTCAATCGTCGAAGCGCCAGCTTCTGCGACACCTGCGCTAACAAACCCATGTCCAAACTTTCCACCCTCCAACACACTTAAAACACCTCCCGCCGTGGCGTGCGCCAGAACCTTCTGGGCAAATCGCCCTGCTTTTAATCCTGATCCCAAAAACCCGGTGCCTTTTGCACCTGCGCCTTTCGTAAAATGACTTCCGATTCCATAAAAGAGTGCCGCACCAAATGCGCCCTCCAAACCGCCCTGCAATCCGCCGGTGATCGTTCCTGAGACAAATCCAGCAAACACATACGCGCCAAAGGTATTGGCACCAAACAAAAGCCCTGATCCTGGCAACCAAACACTCAGCGCAATTGAGATTGCCGCCTTCAAATACCCCAGCGCCTTACTTCGATGCCCGGTTGGATCCGTCAAGCTCAGCGGGTTGTTAAGCACATAACTATATCGATTTAAGCCTTGAGTGGCATCATCCTCAATCTCCGAATCAGCCTGAAGGAATCGCCCTAACTCCGGGTCGTAGATTCGGGCATTCATATGCACCAGGCCCAGATCGTCGAGCATTTCTTGGCCGGTGAAGCCGCGCAGCGTGGTGTCGGGTTGGTAATTCAAAATAGATTGCGACCAGGAATTATCTTGCCGGCGTGCACCGTGCGCGTCGAAGCTCATGCGTTCAATGACGTTGGCGTTTTCGTCGGTGATCAGATCGACGGAGCCTAAATGGTCGGCAAATAGGTAGCGATATTGCCGCTGCACTGATGCGCCAATAATTTCGCGGTTGATTAAAAGGAAGCCGCCAATCGATTCGCGGATCAGCGTTTTAGTCGGTGTGACTTCTTTTTCGACGGCGCCGAAATAGCGGACGGTTCTGGTGATGGAGCCGTTTTTTTCGTCGATGCGTTTGTAACGACTGCCGCCTGGGCCATACCAAAAACTGGACTTGGCGTTGGTGTTGCCAGTTGAAGCAATAACACGGCTTAATCTTGTGGCGTCATATTGAATCGTTAAGTTACTACCGGCAACGGTACGCGTGGTCATATCGCCATTGTCGTTGTAGCTGAATGTTTTGCCGTACGCGGACTTGACTTGGTGGGTGGACATGCCCGCTGCAAAATTGCTGGAACAGCCTGCGGAAGCACCGTAGCTGTAGGTTTGTGCGGC
>JANNYO010000501.1:0-2756 GCA_031410115.1 Rhodanobacteraceae bacterium
GAATCAAGCGGTATGGACGTGTTGACCTGGGTTCGGCAGTCGTTTTTGGGGCAATTGCCGGTTATTTTTATCACCGCGCAAGAGCGTGAAGATCAAGTGGTGATGGCGCTTGAAGCGGGCGCTGATGATTATCTCGTCAAACCCGCGCGCCGCCGTGAGCTGATGGCGCGCATCCAAGCCATTGGACGACGTTCCGGACTTGCACAGCAGGGTCAACAATCCCTGAGCGGCACTGAGCCATTTTTGTTTGATGTGCCAAGCCGAACCGCGAACGTTGAAGGTCGTACGGTTGAATTGACCAGCAAAGAGTTTGATCTAGCCGTGCACTTGTTCTCGTGCGCCGGGCGCCTGGTGACGCGCAGCTCGCTGCTGGAACGTGTTTGGGGCCGCGATTCGCAGGCAGTTTCGACACGCACGGTTGATGCGCACATCAGCCGCATCCGTAAAAAATTGGAATTAGACGAACGTCACGGCTGGCGCTTGATTTCGATTTATCAACATGGATATCGATTGGAACGTATCGCAACCGTGACGCCTGACGACGCTAAAGCCTGAAACGTTGGGTAATTTTTAAGTGCGCCCCTTTGTGGGGCAGCACCATTTCAATTGCCGGGCCTGTCTTGGCAAACGACAACAATTAGCCTCGCCGATCAGGTCACGCCGCTAACAAGTGAGCAAATAAAATGAGCCAAAACAGCGCTGACAAATCCAAACCAGTTGCACGCGCGAATCCGGCGGCAGAAGGCAATGTCGATCAAATTCGCGATATTTTGTTTGGCGGTCAAATGCGCGATTATGATCGCCGCTTTGATGAGCAAGAAGAGCGCTCGAAGCGTGAAGCGGATCGGGCGCGCGCGGAATTTATCAAACGCTTTGAAGCGATTGAACTGCTGTTGAAAGAACAAGCCGATAAACATGCAGTGCAGCTGAAAAAACTGGATGTTGAGCTCAAGTTAAGCGCCGAAGCGGCGTCCAATGCCACCGATAAACTGGCAAAAGCATTGCGTGGTGAATTGTCAGAGATCGACGAAAAACACGAGTCCGGCGCATCCAGCCTGCGCGAACGCCTGCACAAACTGGCAAACGAAACTGCCGATGCCTTGCGTTCAAGTCAAGATGAGATTTCTGGTGTGATTGACCGGATGGGTACGGGGCTGCGCGATGAAAAAGTGGCACGCGACGAATTGGCCGGTTTTTTCACCGAAATGGCGTTGCGTTTGACGCGGCAATTCGATTTGCCCAAGACCGCGAAAGGCTAGCGCTGCGTTAGTTGCGTCGCATCGCGCTGTGATGAGCGAATTTGAGCAACTAAAAGACCTGCTGTTGGGCGAAGAGCGCGCAGCGCGTAACGCCCAAGCGAAGCTGCTTGCCGATCAATTGGCATCAAGCTTCGCTGATTTGCCCCAGCTATTGCCCGATTTACTTAAGCGTGCCCAGCATGATGAGCGATTGGCGCGCGCGTTAGAAAAGCCCTTGGCGCAGGGATTCGAGCGCATTGCGCGGACGCAGAAAACGCTGCTGATTTCGGTGCTTTTTCCCTTGATCGGCCCGGTGATTCGCCGATCAATCGCGGAAACCCTGTCGCAGTTGATGAAGGACATGAACCGCGCAGTGGAGCACAGCATTTCGCCGACCGGCCTGCGCTGGCGCTGGGAGGCGTTTAAAACCGGCGTGCCTTTTACCCAAGTGGTGTTGAAACATACGCTGCGCTATCGGGTAGAACATTTGCTTTTGGTCAATAACGATGGCGGTTTGTTGCTCGCGCACGTCGCTAATGCCGACGCGGAATTAGCCGATTCTGATGCAGTTGCAGGCATGCTGAGCGCGCTGCAAGATTTTGCCCGTGACGCTGTTTTGGCACGCCCAGACGAGGCGCTGAAGTCCGTCGAAGTGGGCGGCATGACGCTGAAAATTTTGCGCGGCCCACTGATGCATCTGGCAATTGCAGTGCGCGGTGAACTGAGCGAGCCCGCGCACATCAGCTTGAGCGAATTAGTAGAAAAACTGCATGACGAGAGCGCGAGTTCAGCTGCCGATCTGGAAGCGAACAAAGGCGAATTTCGTGATCTGATCAGCGACTGGATGCTTAAAAACGGCCAGGAAAGCTCTGAGGCGATTGATGATGCGCGGGCGCAGACGAAAGCAAAGCCGATTTTCCTTAAACTGCTCGGGGCGCTGCTCGCTTTCGCATTTTTGGCCTGGTGTGGGTCGGCGTGGTGGCATGCGCATAAAGCCAGTCAGCTAGAAGCAGAGCTGGCGAAATCGCCCGGTGTTTTGGCACGCGTGCACTATGCGGATGGCCAGTATCAAGTCGTTGGCAGCCGTGACCCGTTTGCAGATTCCGTAGTGGATAGCGCTGTTCGCGTGGAAATTACGGCGGATGCGATCGAACAAACAAAGCTTAGCCCGTATTTATCTTTGGAACCCCTGCTTTGGCAGCGCCGATTGCATGCGAGCGGGCAGCTGCCTGCTGCATTGACTCTGTCGCGATATGGCAACGCAATCAAAATTAGCGGTGAGATAGACGGTGCCACGCTCGCACAGTTGCGCGCGGATTTGAGTCTTTGGCAAACACTGTTGGTGTTTGATTTTTCCGGTATTCGCGTAAACGATACTAATAGCCAAAGGCAACGCTTTGAGTTGCAGCGGCAATTGGCGCAATTGCGCGTGGATTTGAGTGAAGCGGACACGGTAAAAAATGCATCCTTGCAGGCCTTGATCAGGCAATGCCAAGCGCTGCTAGATACCGCACCAAA
>JANNYO010000502.1:0-3536 GCA_031410115.1 Rhodanobacteraceae bacterium
GTTTTCGGATTTATCGATGATAAATGCCAGATTTTCCAAATGGCAAACGTTCAAACATATTCGAGCCGAATCAATAAATGCAATGCATCGAATGTCTATGGCCCACTTCCCCCAATCTCAGCTGCAACTTGGAGGACGTAACGCTAACGGCGACGGCTTTCTAGACCATCGATGAACACCACATCGCTGAGGTCGACGCCTTCGAAAGTGCCGCGCGCACCTTGCTTGATCCAGTCGTAGATGAGAGCCTGTTGATTGACGCTCATCGGGTTGCCAACTAAGGGCATTCGCCAGATGCCGCTAGGCGTCAAATTGCAGTTTATGTGGCGATACAAGCGGCTAAGCTCAGGACGCAGCGGAACAATCCAATCTCGGTTGGTGTCGAGTAGTGTCAACAGGGTGAAGTCAGCACTTCCGGCATTGATGACGAAGCGGTTTTGCGCCGTTGCCGGACCAGCATGGCAGTTTGCGCAGGTTGCAAAACCGCAGCCGCCTGCAGTTGGGCAGTCGTTGATCAGTAGCGGGTAGATGTCATTGACGAACCGCACATTGCTGGTCACCGGACCGGTCGGCAACGCATCACAAGTCAGCGGCGGGAATTGCACACCGTTGGGCGAGTAGGTATTTTTCTCGGCCAGAGATAAAGCGGCACAGGCCAGCAAAGCCGCGCTCAACCATAAGTGGTGTTTATTCATGGCATAAGTATCCGCGTTGTTTGGACATGATGTTACCTGCATGGTTTGGGAAACAAAAACCCGCCGCGATGTGGCTCAGTCCTGATCCTCATCACTGCTAAACCGAGGCAGCCATTCGAGCCACTCAAAGTCCGGAAAATCCATCCTTCGGTTTTAAAGTCGCTACCAACGCAGCGGGCGCTACAATTAAGCGGTTGAAAAAACGCTACCCAATTCCCTGGAACATCGGCACGTATCTTCCCGTATAAGCCATTAAATTACCCTGCGCGACAGTGAAGTCGTTATAGCGATCCACATTCGGGAATATCAGCGGAATATTGGCATCATCCACGCCCATCCAGCGCGCCAGCGAAGCTGACATTTGCTCAGATGAAGTTGTCGGTATGTAGCGGCCGCCGGAGAGGCATTCGCCTTTTTCCGCATCGGGAATTGAAGCGGAATCACTTTGATCGCGCGAAATGCGCGGGAAGCGCCCGTACATGCCGTTGCCGGTTCCGGTTTGCGGGTTGCGCGCGAGCAGGGCGCCGCCGCCGGTATCGTTGGTGACCGCAGTGTTGTTGCCTTGACCACCGCCGACAATAAACTGCACGCCGCCCCAGCCGTGATCGGTGCCATCGCCGTTTGAACTGATCGTGCGGCCAAAATCGCCGGCGGAAAAAAGCATCACTTCGTTGTGCATTTGCAGCGCGGCCATGGCGCGATAAAAAGTTTCAATACAGTTCGAAACGTTTTGCAGCAAGCCCTGATGCCCATCCCACACGCCCGCAGCGTCGGGCGCTGCTGTTGGAATTTGCCCGCTGTGGCTGTCCCAGCCGCTGATATCGACGTAATACACCTGCCGATTAGCCTGCACGAGTGGACTGTTTTTACTCGCATTCATCATGCGAACGATTTGCGCAAACTGATTGCCTAGGCTAGTTGCCGGGAATGCAACGCCCGCTGGCAAAGCGTTGTAAGCGCCACCGGTGCCGATTAGCGCATTGACGCTGGCACCGACTAAATACGAGCGTTCTAAAATATCGCCGTATTCATTGGTAAGCGCATTTGGCGACACTTCGGCTAGCAGCTGGTTGACCGTTTGTCGGCGCAGGCTTTCAAAATTGCTGGTGCTTGTTGCACTCAAGCCATTCGGCGTGGGCGCTGGTTTGCTGCTGCTCGTTGAAATGTTGTACGGCTTGATGGGTGCGCCCGTGCTCGGCCGATTGCCAACTAAAAAGCGCGGCTGGCCAGATAGTGAAATACTGGGCGGCAGCCCCGCGAGCGAACTCGTTGCGTTGATTCGGCCAGCGACCAAGCCGCCCCAGCCTTCGGTGGAGGTAGAACTTGCACTATTGCCGATGTTCCACAGCAGGGTTTGATCGGTGTGGGAATAAAGCTGCGGCGGCAGCCGCCTTGCGTCGTAAGTCGCGCGGGTGACAGGTTCCACCAGCGGTGCAACATTGGAAATAAAGGCCAAGCGGCCCTGGTTGTACAGATTTTGCATGCCTGTGCAGGCTGGGTTGAGGCCAAATTCCACGCCTGCAAGCGGTAACGCAGTTGGCAGCGAACCCGCGGGCGTGAGTCCGCCGATTCGCGGGATACCCAGCGCCGAAGGATTGCCGGTAAAAAGGCCGCCGCGCGCGGTGACATACTCCGCATGGCGTGCTGGATTGGTTGGAATCAGCATATTGAAGCTGTCATTGCCGCCGCTCATGTACAGGCAAACCAGCGCTTTGTAGCCGCTGATGGTGCTCTGCGCGAGTGCGCGATTTAACATGCCAAATTGCGGCAAAACGCCCATAGCAACAGCACCAGCGGCGCTCGCGACGGATTGGCGTAAAAACTCTCGGCGAGAGGTTGATTTCATGCTCATAGTCGATAGCTCCAGGACTCAGCGTTGCGTGTTGTATTCGGGGGAAACGGCGATAATGTGTAGTAAATACAGCGCTTTACGGCGGCGCTCATCAACCGTGCCGCCAAACCCAGGCACTTGCGCCGGCATCTCGCAGCGCATTAAGCGATATAAACTACCTTTCATGCCGGTGCCCACACCGCCCGCGGCTAAACCCGAAGCGCATGCGCCGGTGCTGACCATGGTGCCCGTCATGCTGCCGCCCATCAGGCGCGTGTTGAGTGCTTCGATCAGTGCAATATCATCGCTTAACGGCAGCACATCCAAGCTAGCGGGCGGTAAGTAGGGCGCGCCGGGCGGTGTGGCGGCAAATGCCCCGTTGCAATTCCCGGCGCCGTAGCCGTTGCAAATTTGGCCGAGCAAGTAATTACCGGTCAACACGCTCGACACTTCATTGATGATTTTGAACTCGGGTGAAAGCAAGCCCAAAGTATCGCTTGCCACCGGATTGCCGTTGATGTTGGTTCGGGCAATCGCTCCGGGTTGCTGGTAGCTGGGCTCATAAAAATTGAACACGCTTGGTGCGCCATACGGGCGCTGTCCAAAGATATCTAAGGTCTCATCCTTGCCAGTCGGCCCCCAGCTGCGATTGCTGATTTCCGGCAAAACCGCCGCCATTGAGCGCCAAATCGCGATCAATTTCAGCAATGGCTCACGTGATTTGCCAAAATTGACCGCGTAGGAAGCAGATAAAGCTTCTGGATCAAGTAAGACCGCGCGTATCGTAGCGGCCATATCGCCGCGCAAATTCGTACTGCGAATCGGGCATTGTGCCAACGGCGCGGTGCTGCCGCCAAAAGTGCAGGCCACGCGGCGGATGTATGCTGGGCTCGGGTTCGAGGTCACAAAGCGCTGGATCAGCTGCTGCGCTACTACGGGGCCAGTGTTTGGATGATTGAACAGCAAATCGACGATGCTATTGACGTTGCTTTCGCAGTATTGCAGGCAGG
>JANNYO010000503.1:0-14161 GCA_031410115.1 Rhodanobacteraceae bacterium
CGCTACATCTGACGCGGCCCGTGCGGGGGCCTTTTTGCGTCAGACTCCGCAGCTGCGTCGCACGCTTGTAGCAGGTAGATTTCCACAGGACAACGAAGAGAGCCTTCTTTAATTCCTAAAGCCTGCCCAGCGCTTGCGGCATAGGTCAAGTCAACCATGCGGCGTGCCACCTGATCCGGATGGCTAGCGGCCAAGGCGGCACGTCCTGGCCCAATTAGCGCGGGTGTGGCGCTAATGGGCGTGCTGCGCGCTAAGCGAATGGTGTTGCCGCCTATAATTGGGCTGACCGCCGCTTGTGCGGGCAAAAGCGCGAACGCTTGCGCGTTCGGCTCGGGGGCATTCGCTCGAAGCGTAGCAATAAGGTGAATTTCAGCTTGCTCGGGGGGGGGGGGATGCGCGCAATATGGAGCAAATTCCGACCCCAATCGCTACGGCTAGGCAAAGTACATGGTTTCTCATTTCATTCCCATCTGTGGTTTTATGCGCGCAATGCGCAAAATCACCTTATGCGCTCTGGGTACACTCTGTCTAGTTTTTTTTGCAGCCCATACACAGGCACAAAACCCGCCTGCTGGCGCTGCATTACGCCTTGGGTTGGGGCAAAATGGCACAGAACCCAATGATTTCATTGCTCAGCCTACATTTTCACCTACTGGGCGCTTTGTTGCTTTTTCTAGCCGCGCCACCAATCTGCTGCCCGGCATGCCGCCCCAAAGTGGTGGGCCAGAAACCAATTACATGCAGTGGTATGTCTATGACCAGGAAACACGGGTGCTGGATCGAGTTTCCGTCAATAATCAAGGGTTCCCGCAAAATGGGCTTATAGATACTGATCCAATCTTTGCGGCTTATGTAACCGACACTATTGATATCACCGCAGACGGCCGTTACGTTGTGTTCGATTCGCCAGCAACCAATTTAGTGCCCAACGACGTTAACAATGCTTGGGATATTTTTTTATTTGATCGACAAAGTCGCACAATTGAGTTGGTTTCGAGGAACGCAGCGGGGAACCAAGATAGTGTCGACGCTAAAAATCCAATGTTTATTGATTACCGGCGCGAGCGAATTGCTTATTCTTTAGCGAGCGCGCCAGGCCTAGGGCCATACTATGTCATTAAAAATCTTCAAAGTTCGCAGATAAGCGTATTGCCCAAACCAGGACTGCGTGTAGACGTCAACGGGCTTTCGCGGGACGGGCGCTTTGGTGCATGTGTAGGAAATACCTGGGATATCTCAACCTCACTCGAATTGATTTTATATGCCGCACGTTGCGATTTTACCAACGGTACTTTAATCCCGATCGGCATTGATAAATCAGGCAATTTCTTAAGTTCGTGGGCAAGCGCGATCTCAGCAGACGGTGATACGGTTATCGTAAGCGGCAATTTTGCTGAGCCGTTGCGTAGTAATATCCTTGCTTGGCGAGCTAGTACTGGGGATTTACGTCTGGTTAGCAAATCGAACCAAGGGCGTCCCCAGTCTGGTAGGCGTGGCGGAATCGTCAGTGTAAGTGCGCATGGGCGCTACGTCGCTTGGTACAGCGATGATTCCTTTTTGGGACCCCGCCAACCGCTACCCGCAGAGGCTTTCGTATATGCCATGTATATTCATGACTTGCAGACAGACTATACCTACAACGCCGCGTTCGATTTGGATGGCACTTTCGGGGGCTATATTGGCGTTGGTGAGGCACCACCATCACCGAGCCCGATTTCGATTTCGACCAACACTACGTCGAACCCCAATTGCCCGACATTGAGTGCAGATGGCCGCAGCCTTGGCTTTGTATCGTTGTGGCACCGGTGGGTGCCGGGCGATACCGGCATCGTAACGGGCTCCCGGCCACCCCGCCGATACCTAGACGCCTTTGTCGCGCCCTTAAATTTGCCAGCCGATACCGGCGTGGTAATACAGCCGATTCAGGTGCCAATGCTGGCGCCCAAGTCTTTATTGGCGCTGATGGTGTTGCTGGTTGGCGCGGGTTGGGTGGTGTTGCGAATGCGGGACTGAGGGTTGGTGCGCCACTTGACTGGCACTGCACTCATCTTGGATAGCCGGTCGTGCGAATTTGCCGCAAAATCCACCGCCAATCGTTACCGCTAGGCAAAGTACATGGTTTCTCATTTCACTGCTGACTGTCGTTGGCTACGCGAAACCTGCAAAGCAAAAACGTGGTTTTCATTGTGCCTATCTATTCCGCAAGCGCGCGGCACCGAAGGCCATGAGCGCTAAAACTATCAGGCTTGCAGTCCAAGGTGATAGGGGGACTGACACAGGTTCCGATGCCATTGAAAGAATCGTTGTCACTGTGTTGTTTGTGAGGTTTGGGTCGGTTGCTTGATTTTCAAAGTGATACGCAACCCAATTGAAAAGTTGAGGCACATCTCGTTTACGAATAGCGCGAACGCGCGAATAGCAAAAGCGTGACTCACCCGGTGCAATAGTGCCCACCTCAAGGCAGATTTGACCAAATCTTTGGCACTCTGGGTCAAGAGGGCAATTTTGAGGAACGGAAACCAATGTCTCAAACTCGTCACGTGGCGGCCCAGAGTACGGTGGGGCAAAAGGATCAAATAGAAAATTAATCCGCGCCCTCGCGATTAGCGTTGTAGATAAGTTAGTCACTCTTAACCTTACCTCACCCTCTTGCCCAACCACCCAAGGCATCGGTGGCTCGGACTCAAACGTTAATTGCAAGTCAATTTGCGGTTGTGTCTGGCTGAACGCCTGAAATGAAAGTAACAAACTGCCTAGCAGTAGCCGGCTATGCATGGTGAATTCCTGGTGGTGTATATGCCCCCTGACCGGTGTTTTACAGCTGCACCGCAGTGTTGGGTTTCGCCCCAGGTACCCTGATAACAAGCAGCGTCAGGCTTGCGGCAGAACTTACAACTGCTCCACCAAATCGCAGAATTTTGGCGCAAGCGTCACGGCAGGATTCGGTTTGCACAAATCCTGCAGGCTGGGCGGGGCGAAACCCAATTGCGGCCGGATGTCACGCGCAAAGCGGGCGATTATCGCGTCCTCCTGCCAATCGGCGCGGGCGCTGAGTGCGACCAAAGCGGCGGTTGATTCCTCGGCTTCGCCGACACACTCAAACGGTTTGTGCGCGCCCTGCCACTCAATTAGCGCATCAAAATTGCAGGCTAGATCGGGCTCATCAAGCAAGTTTCGGCCAAATATCGCTAGCAACCGGGGCTTGGGCACGAAGGGCGCTAACGCCAAAAATACGAAATGGCATTTTGGGCACTGACCGCACCAGCGCGCGGCGGGTTTAGCACCCAAAATTTTGAAGTTGCGATTGCAGCTCGAAAACACGTGATCGTACTGATGAAATTTGGCGAATTTCGCCGTGATCGCCAGTTCCCGATATGGCCGCAGCAGGGAAAAATAGTGCACATCTGGCGCGACAGAATTACGCACCAAGTCGGCAAATGCGTCTTCAAACGCGGCACTTTTACTCCACTGGTGATTCACCGCTTTGCCCTGATGCACCAAAGTTGCCGCGTTCGCTGACGCTTCGTTGCTAAACACGATGTCCTGATAGCCATACAATACAGCTGCCAGCAACAGAATGGCCGAGTTGATCGCGGTTACCGGCACATGCCCATTTAAAGCGCCTTCGCTATTAAGCGCGAAGAGCTCGGGCGACACCGCGCGCTTGATATTTAGTGTCGCCAAGCCGGTTGCATTCGCAGCACCTTGGATCAGCTCAGAGTTGCCAATCCACACCGCGCAGGCGGGAATTTCGCCGGCTTTCAGTGCCTCGATACTGACCAACGAGTCCTTACCACCACCAATTGCCACCAGCGCGCGCGGCTCCAAACCCAGCGGCGTCGCACGTTCAAGTTCAGGCGCATTGGCAATAAATTGCGCCTGCACTTCGGTGTTGTTTTGATAGCAAAATTCCGCCAAGCCATGTCGATACACCGCGTTGCCGAGTGCGGCAAGCGCCGGATCCAGCTCGACGGCATCACCGAACTCAAATTTTGGCGCGTTCGTGGCTTTGAAATAGCTGACACCCGCAATTAGGTGCAAAATTTGCAGTGTACGTGCGCAGGCGGCCTGACGCTGCGGGCTAAATTCAGCGGGGGTTGGCGCACCCGGAAATTGCACCGTTTCGACAAAATTGCGGATAAAGCCGTCGGCTAGAATTTGATAGTGCAGCTCAGCGATGCCGGCGCCGAGCGCATCGATCGCGAATGCTGTTTTAACGAAGCAAAATGCACCGCGCCCTATTGCTGTTAGCTTCATAACATTACCTCAGTTGCTGCGGCCCGCCGGTTGTAGAAACTTGCCATCACCGCGCCATAAGCGCCTGCTTCAGCGATCAAGATCACATCACCCTCGGCACATTCCGCCATGCTGCGCGCCTGCCCAAGCACATCGCCGGTTTCGCAAATCGGCCCGACAATGGTGCAGTTTTTGCGCGTCAACGCCTGACCCCAGCCGCTGTGCATAACTTGCGTCAAATTGACAATTTCGTGATAGGCGTCGTACAGCGCAGGGCGAATCAGGCTGTTCATGCCGGTATCGATGCCAATGTAAGTTCCCTTACCTTTATTTTTTACCTGCGTCACGCGCGCCAACAGCACGCCTGCCTCGGCAATCGGGTAGCGCCCGGGCTCCATGCGAATACGCAACTGTGGATACAGCGTTTTCAGCTCTGCCAAGCGTGCGTTCAGCGCGATTAAATCTAAGCGCGACTCGCCGGCGCGCGACGGCACGCCCAAGCCGCCGCCCAAATTCAACGTACGCACGCTCGGAAAACCGTCCGCAATCGAGGCCAGTTCCGCAAAAACCTGGGGCCAATGCGCGCCGTCGCGGATGCCACTGCCCAAGTGCGAATGCAGCCCGACCACGGTTACATCCAGCGCCCGCGCCAAGCTTTTGAATTTCGGCAAATCCGCCAAACTCAAGCCGAACTTGGAACGCTCGCCACCGGTGTTGACCTTGGCGTGATGCCCGCCACCAAAGCCCAAATCCAAGCGCAGATGGATTTTTTCGCCGCGCACCAGCAAAGGTGCGTGCTCTAAGAAATAACTCGAATCCAGCGTTACCTGCACACCATCGCGGAAAGCCTGCGCGTATTCGTCACGCGGCGCAAAGTTGGGGGTAAACAACAGCTGTTGTGCGGCGATCCCAGCAACGTGGGCGCGCACATGCGCTAACTCATCCAGCGATACACATTCAATACCAAAACCAGCAGCATAAATTTGCCGCAGTACCGCCGGGTGCGCATTCGCTTTGCAGGCGTAAAACCATTCGTCCACTGCAGGCATGGCGCGCAATTCCGCCAGGCGCAGCGCCAATTCGGCGTGTGCGTAAACATAGCGCGGGCCGTTTTGCGCAAGTGCAATTAATGTCGGCGCTTCGCGCACCCACCACGGCGGCTGCGCAATAACCGCTGGCGCATCAAGCGTATTCCAAGCCGGCCCAAGCACGCCGGATTCCTCCGTCGGCAGCGCGCGCGCCTGCACCAGCGCTTCGTGCACGGCGGGCAACAGCGCATCCGCGCGCGCTTCGTCAATGACAAACGTTAGGTTCAAATCATTCGACGATTGCGTCACTAGATGCACGCGTTCGGCGCCAATTTCAGCCCACACCTCGCTCAGCTGGTGCATCAAGCTGCGAATGCCGCGCCCGACCAGCGTGATGGCTGCGCACGGCGCAATCACCTTCACGCGGCACACCGAAGCCAAGTCCGCACACAGCAATTCCAAGGTACCGGCATTGATTAAATTACTGCTTGGATCCAGTGAAATCGTCACGTTCGTTTCCGAACTACCGATCAAATCCACGCTCAAGCTGTGGCGTTTAAATGCGGCGAACACGTCCGCTAAAAACCCGACCTGCTGCCACATGCCAAGCGATTCCATGCTGACTAAGGTCAAGCCCGTGCGCACCGACACGGCCTTGACGCTTGGGCTTTGATTATGGTCGCGCGCGCCAATTTCGGTGCCGGAAAAATGTGGCCGGGTGGTATCTTTAATCCACATCGGCACACCAAATTCGCGCACCGGGCCTAGGCAGCGTGGGTGCAATACTTTTGCACCAGTGGTGGCAATTTCTTGCGCCTCGTCATAGTCCAATTTTTGTAACAGCCGCGCATTCGGCACTTTGCGTGGATTGGCGCTAAACATGCCCGGCACATCCGTCCAAATTTCCACCGCCTGCGCTTGTAGCAGCGCGCCAAAATACGCCGCCGAGGTATCCGAGCCACCCCGCCCCAAAATCACCGTTTCCCCGGCTAAATTGCGCGCAACGAAACCCTGTGTCACCAAAATCGGCGCACGCAGCGCCAAATCCGCTTGCAGCGCTGGGGCCGGGGCCGGCATGCAGTTGGCAGACATGTAGCAATTCCATTCACCGCTGCCCGCTGCGCCGACGCTAAGCAAAATCTCGCGCGCGTCGAGCCACGCCGCATTTGCACCCAAAAAACAGGCGCCCATGTGGGCACTAAAGTATTCCCCCAAAGCCAGCACAGCGGCCTGCCAGCTGTATTGGTTCGACGCCCGCCGTGGGTCGCGCATGAGGGTTTCGAGCTGGGCGAAATCGCCCACCATTCGCTTCAACACGCCCAGACCTAAATTTTCTGCAAGCGCACTGTGCCGCGCCATGAGTGTGGCAACAATTCCTTGCGTGCGCGCATCGTCAGCGTGCGCATCACACAGACTTTTCAACAGATCCGTGACGCCACTCAGCGCGCTCACCACGATCAGCACGCGCCGCCCAGCATCAAGGTGGCTGTGCGCGAGGGTCTGAATCGTGTGCCAACGCGCAGTGGTTGAAACGCTGGTGCCGCCAAATTTCAACACCACCCAGCTTGGGCTTAAGCTAGACATTAATTGTTTATCAACCGCTTGTTGCTCAGTCATCACCGATTCCGCAGTTTAAGATTTCTGTCAACTTGTTTTGCCGACGCAAACAAGTTCTGGGTCGTCAAGTGTGTTCAGGGTTGTATAAGGACGCAAGCGTGTTTTTTTAGCGGGTTCGGGTAGTCTTTGAATCGTCACATTTGGGAGGTCTTACGTCTACGAATTGCATCGCTTGGGTAAGATATGGTTCTAGCTTACATGCACAAATTAGGTTTTTGAGATGAAATCATCATCCGGTGCGCATTTCATTGCGCTTGACCACGTGCGTGCGTTTGCGGCGTTGATGGTTTTCACTTGGCATTTTACCCATGCTGGCGTCGGCTACCCAGTACCGTTTGAATATGTACCAAACCTATTTCCTTTTGCTATTTTAGACGAGGGCCATACTGGCGTCGCGTTGTTTATGGCGCTGAGCGGATATTTATTCGCAAAACTATTGGATGGTAAAAGAATTAGCTATTATACCTTTCTCTGGAACCGCGCCTTGCGGTTATTGCCATTGCTGTTAATCGTCATTTTATTTGTTGCTTTTCAAAAGCAACTGCAGGGCGAGAACATGGTGAATTTTTTTCGCCAAATTGCTAAAGGCGTTTTGCTACCGACGTTACCAAATGGCGGTTGGTCAATCACCGTGGAATTTCATTACTATTTAATATTACCCATAATTTTTTGGATGTTGAGAAAATCAAAATATTTACCACTCGCTTTAATCGCTGCAGCGCGCATTGGGTGCTATTTTGTGCGCGGCGAAGTTCAAATGTTCGCTTATTGGACTATTCTTGGGCGCATCGATCAATTTGCGCTGGGCATGATCTTCTTTCAATTTCGCAATTTCTTTAGCGGCCGACACATAATCGCATTTTTGACGATGATCGGGTTTTGTGCATTTTATTGGTACTTTGATTTAATAGGCGGTTTTTATAAAAACGTACAATATCCGTCACCAAGTTTGTTGTGGCTTATCATGCCAACGATTGAAGGTTTAGCGTACGCGACGCTAATTGCTTGGTATGAAAGTTCGTTCAAACATTCGGTAAACGGCATTTCCTGGATGTGGGCGAAGATGGGGGAGTATTCCTACTCCATCTATTTGCTGCACTTTTTCGTCGTATTTCACGCGGCGAAATTTATCCATGAACACGTCATGCCCATCGCAAATTTCTATTTAGCCTGCATTTGGGCGTTTATAACTTTTGTGATGATGGCCCCGATTGGCTATCTAAGCTTTCGTTTTGTCGAAGCGCCGTTTTTACGGTTGCGCAAACAATACATACTGCCAAACTGAGTGGCATCCAGGCGCAGTTTCGTCGTTGCGAACGCAGTGAAGCAATCTCGATTTTAAGCGACGTTTGTGGTGATCGCTACGCGCCCCGCGATGACGATACGTTTGCTATTTTCTCAAGTCAATTGATGTCATTGATAAGTTAAAAGCACTGCGCCTGCGGGGGACGACGAACCGCTTACTGACGAAGCGGCTCGCTCGACGGTGATACGGTAGATAGAGTCAATAGTGCCCGCGCTAACGTTTGAAATTCTGCCTGCGATAAGGTTTCAGCGCGGCGTTTAGGGTCGATGCCACTGGCTGCAATTTGCAGCGCACTCAAAAGTGGCATCACGCCATTTGCTAAGGTTTTACGCCGCGCGCTAAAGGCTAATCGGGTGATTGTGTCAAGCGCGGCGTGTTCATCAGCCGGCAGTTGCACCGCGTGCGGCTGCAAACGCACGATCGCGCTATCGACTTTCGGCACCGGCCAAAAGGCAATCGGCGGCACTTTAAAAACGGAAGTCACTTGCGCGCGCGCCTGCGTCATCACGCTTAAGCGCCCATACACTTTACTGCCCGGCAACGACGCCATGCGATCCACGACTTCTTTTTGCAGCATGAAGTGCATGTCGGATATGGCATCCAAATGATCCAGCAGATGAAAAATAAGCGGTGTGGAAATATTGTAAGGTAAGTTACCAACTACGCGCAGCTTGCCACCCGCTTGTTTGGAAAGCTCGGTGAAATCAACGCTGAGCGCGTCGGCGCTGATAACGTTAAGTTCGCCCACACCTTTTGCCATCTGCACCAACGGTGCAATCAAGTCCCGGTCCAGCTCAATGGCGGTCAACTTGCCCAATCGGCGCAGCAGCGGCAGGGTCATGGCGCCCTGGCCGGGGCCAATTTCAAGCATCGCTTGACCGGGCTCAGGCGCAATGGCGGCGACAATTTTCTCAATCACGGCTTGATCGCGCAGAAAATTCTGACCGAAGCGTTTGCGCGGTGTGTGGCTCATGCGAGCGCCATTTTTAAAGTTGCCAGGCGCTGCGCATAGTCAATCGCTGCGTACAAACTTTCTGGGCGCGCCAGTGCTTTACCGGCCAGATCCAAAGCCGTGCCGTGATCGACGCTGGTGCGAATAAATGGCAGCCCCAAAGTGACATTGACGGCTTCGCCAAAGCCCAAGGTTTTAAGTACTGGCAAGCCCTGATCGTGATACATCGCCAAGATGACATCGACCTCGCGCAGGCGCTCCGGCACGAATGCGGTGTCGGCAGGCCAGGGGCCAAAAAGCCTGATGCCACGCGCGCTCAGATCAGCAATAACAGGTTCAATCACATCTATTTCCTCGCGCCCTAAATGCCCGCCTTCACCCGCGTGTGGGTTCAAACCCAGCACACCGATGCGCGGTGCAATCAGGCCAAATTGCGTGCGCAAGCCGTAATCTAGGGTGCGAATGACCTTACTCAGCAATTCCGCGGTCAGCGCGATTGGCACTTGCCGAAGCGGTAAGTGGGTCGTTGCGAGTGCGACTTTCAGTGCCGTAGTCGCCAACAGCATCACGACCGGCGCACCGCCGCTAAGCTGTTGCAAAAACTCCGTGTGCCCAGAAAAGGCAATCCCAGCATCATTAATCACGCCTTTGTGCACCGGGCCTGTGACGAGCGCATCGAACTCACCGGACAAACAGCCGGCCGCCGCGCGTTGCAAAACGTTCAACACATACGGCGCATTGGCTAGGCGCAAAAAGCCAAATTCATTTGCTTGCGCCAATTTTTGCGGCACGAAATACACCGTGCTCGGCGGCATCGGGCCAAAATAATTTGCATCAAAACGCTCGATTTTAAACCCGGTGCGCACCACTCGGCTGGCATCTTCAAGCACGCTGACATCGCCGACATAAATCAGCTGGGCGCCGTTTGCGCCACGCTCAATCGCACGTGCAATCAACTCTGGGCCAACGCCAGCAGGCTCGCCCGCCGACAGTGCAATGCGCAGGGCGCTGGTCAAAGTGCGTCAGCCCTGGCAGGCTTGTGCTGCATCTTAACCCTGGCTTTCTGCGGCAGCATCGGCTTTGCGTTGCTCTTCACGTTTTTGCCGCGCCTGCTCGTCTTCCAGCGCTTTTTCGGCTTCATCATCCAGCTCTAAATCGTCTGCTGGCGTGCCTTCTAAACGCAGCTCAACAAAACTTTCGTTGCGCAATTGGCGGATGAACTGGGAATAGGCTTCTTCGGATTTACGCTCGCGAATACTGTCGCGCGCTTGATTGCGGGCAAAGTCTTTGGTGCGGTCCAGCTCACGCGTACCGATACGCTTGACGATGTGCCAGCCCTCTTCGGTGCGAAACGGTTTGCTGACTTCTTTGTCTTTCAGCGCCGAAATCGTTTCGGCATACGTGGTGCCATAGGTTTGTAAGTCAAACCAACCCATATCACCGCCCAACGCTGCGGTTTGCGCATCGTCGGAGTATTTCTTTGCCTGTTCGGAAAATTCGGCACCACCGGCGACACTTTCGGCAATACCTTGAACGGTCTTCTCAGCCTGCGCGTCGCTGGTCAACTCATCCACTTTGACCATGATGTGGCGCGCGCTAAATTCCGTGACCATCACTTGCGATTCGGCTTTGGCTTCCAAAACTTTCAAAATGTGCAAGCCACTTTGCGAGCGCACCGCATGGGTGACTTCGCCCTGTTTTAACCCGGCGAGCGCATCGGCGAATGCCGCCGGAATTTGATCGTAACGACGCCAGCCAATCACACCGCCGTCCAGCGCTTGTTCGGCATCGGAATATCGAATGGCAGCGGCGGAAAATTCCATTTTGCCGTCGTCCAGTAGTTTTTTGACGCCATCAATTTTTTTCTTGGCAAGCTCAAGTTGTTCATTCGTGGCGTTATCTGGCAGCGCCACTAAAATTTGCGCGAGCTTGATTTCACCCTGTTTTAACTGCCCAGACGCCAGCAAAATATCAATTTCAGACTCGCTGACATCGGATCGGCTCTGCGCCACGCGCTGGCGCAGTTTTTGCGTCAGCAGCTCATCGCGCATGGTGGCGCGGAAATCGGCTAACCGCAGACCGTCTTGTTCGAGCGCAGCAGCGAGCTGTTCGGAACTCATTTTGTTACCGCTCGCGACCCGAGTTACGGCCTGATCCACTTCCGTGTCAGTGACCAGAACGCCCGTTTCTTGCGCCCGCAGCACTTGCAGCTTGCCCACGATTAAGCGCTCAAGTAATTGTTTTTCCAGCACATTTTGCGGCGGCAGTTGATCCTCTTTACCGGCGTATTGACGCTTGATGTTGATCATCGCGCCGGCAAGTTCGCTGCGCAAAATCACATCATCCTCAACCAGGGCTGCAATGGCATCTACCGGTTCGCTGGTCGATGTGGCATTCGATATGCCATCGGCGGTCAATCCGTCAGCGGCGATAGAAACAGCGGGAACAACGGCTAAAAAAGTAAGCGCCAAAGCGCGGGCGATGCATGTCAAAGACTTCATAGTTATTGCGAATCCGGATATAGGTCGGAAAATCCGACGATAGCATTGTCTAACAGGCGATCTGTTTTGCGACCCAAAACGCCCAAACCGTTTAATTCGAGTTCGAAAAAGATCGAATTCTTCCCTTCCAGCGTGCCCGCGCGCAGGGAACGCCGGCCCAATAAGCGCAAACGCCAGCAGCAGCTTTTGTACTCAAAACCCGCTAAACCCTCAATCGTGCGCTTTTCTGGCAAGGAATAATTCCACCGCCCGATCACGGACCAGCGTTCGTCGACAGGCAGAAATGCCGAAACATCGGTCTGCTCGAAGCGATTGCCAACCGGCGTCGCCAGCGGAAGCGGTGCACCAATAGAACCCTGATCAAGCCGGTTAAAGCGATAGCGATAGCCAAAATTGATCAGCCCCGCATCGCCAATCGTGCGCTGCAATCGCACGGCGGCAAGGCGCGTACGCGACAGCGCTGGGTCATATTGATTGGCAACGCTGGCACGCCAGCGCTCGCCCAATTGCGCTTGCGCCTCCGCGACCCAAACACCGGCGCTGGAAGTAAAAGGCCGATCGGTCGCGGAAATGGTCACCAGACTGTCGTCAAAATAGCGAATTTGCCCGACGCTCAGACGTAATTTTTCGACACCCGCAACGTCATCAATCCAGCGCGTGGTAATCGCCGCCGCCACTTGATTGGCGTCGGCCTGACGGTCTGCGCCGGAAAAGCGGTTACTGCGAAACAGCTGCGGGAAACTAAAATCAAGTTCGGTCGTATCAAACACTGGCAGCGCCGTTTGATCGCGAAACGGCGTCCGCAGGTAATACAATCTGGGCTCTAAAGTCTGGCGCAATTTGGGCAAGAAAAACGCGTTGGCCCGGTCAAAATATAGCCCTGTGTCGAATGACATGATCGGCAGGCTGCGGCTTGGATCTTTCACTTGCGCCGTGCGGTCATCTAAATTGTAGCGGGTGTAGCGAAAACTGAGCTCTGGGCGAATATAACCATATGGGCGGCGCCATTCGATATTGGCGAACGGCATTAGATCGAAGCGTGCCCCCTCTTGCCCTACTTCTCGCCGAAAATGCACCAGCTCGCTTTTAACACCATAACCAAATACGTCTAAAGTATTTTGGCTGTTAAAATACAAGCGCGGCGCACGCCGATATGGATTAGGTGATTCTGGATTGTTTGGGTCAATAATTTCGTACTGGTCAACCGTCAGCCCAGCATTCCACAGCCCGATACCGGATGCCCGGTTGCGGGCGTAAAAACCAAGCTCACTGCCGATAATACTGGTGGCATTTGACGTCAACGTATCGCCTAAATCTTCAAAATAAAAATCATCAGACACTTTATTAAGTGTTGTACCAAACCGCCAAGTAGGGCTTAACTGACTCTGGATATTAATATTTGCGCTGTAGCGATCATCATTTCCGGGCAAATTACGCAGCCGGTCATGCGGCAAATATGCGGTATTAACCAAAGCATTAGTTGCGTCACCTAAATAGCGAAATTCCGTGCCCAGCATTAAGCCACGGCGTTGGATGATTCGACTGACTAAGGTCGCGTCATAATTTGGGCTTAAATTGAAATAATACGGCTGCGCAAAGTCGATACCATCATTTCCATAGCCAACCGTCGGCGCCAATAGGCCACTTTTGCGTGCGTCAGTGAGTGGGAAACTCGCCACCGGCAAATAAAATACCGGTATTTTGCCAACGATGACCTTAAAGTCTTTTGCATGCCCAATGCCAGCGACATGGTCAAGCTCGATCTGGTGTGCGCGCACTTGCCAGGCGGGCACATCACCCGGGCAACTGGTGAAACTGACGCCCGTTAAGGTACTGGTATCGCCCTGGCGCACTGCGCGGCGCGCCCGACCATTGCCCCGCCCGTCTTTCAGCGCATAGCGTACATCGCTGAGTGTTGATTTATCGTTTGCCAAATCTGCGTCAATGCCATTGGCATAAGCAATCAACTGGCCGGTTTCAATTTTTGACGCCCCCACCGTACGCGCGGTTTGCGCGGTTTTATTGAACTCAATTGCAGGCGCATCCAACTTTTGCGCACCGCGCGTGAGCAGCACGCCGCCGCTCAGGGAAAATTGATTGCCATCTAGCGACTCGACTTTCCCAGCTTGAATGTCGGTTGGCGCATCCGCGTTCGTGCCGGTTGTAGGCAAAATATCGGTTTGCCAACGGCCTTCACACGCCCAACGCGCTTGGGCGCCCGCACCAACGCGCTCGCAGGCCCAGGGCTTATCCGGCGCGGCACAAAGCGCTTGGGCGACGGCATAGCTCAACGGCGCGAAAAACAATGGCAGCACAAACGCTGTGGTTTGGAGCTTTTTAAAACGAGGTGGGTTTTGGCTCATAGATTCGACATTTATAAGGTGAAGCGCGATTCCGAGCCGGACGCTAGAAAATCGATTCGTATTTTGCCGCATGCGTACCGGGATGGTGATGAGGCCTGATGAGAAAGGCTTGGCGAACACGATGCTAACGCTCGGAACCGAGCCAAACGCGACTTGGC
>JANNYO010000504.1:0-5424 GCA_031410115.1 Rhodanobacteraceae bacterium
ACGAATATTTCAGCGAAAACTCGCCATTTCAGAATTAAATCGTTCTGCCTCGGAACCGGTAAAAGCCCCGCGATGAACGTCGCGGGGCTTTTTTATTGGCATCCAAACCCAACTCTGCCTTGCGCATAGGCATAGCCCACACCGTTCGTCTGCCAAAACGCCGTTTGTCGTGATCTGCGTCGGTTTGCGCTAAACCTGGCGTTAACCCAAATGCCAATCCCGGCCAAGCGTTTTGAGAAATCCACATGCTGCTAACAGCACTTCGCGCACTCGCATTGTTACTCGCACCGGCACTCGCGCACGCTGTGGCGGGGCCGATTTTATTCATCACGCAAATGCCGATTCCTGGCGATGACATCGCGCAGTCCACCGCCACTTCCGTGTTTGCCACCCACCTTGCCAGCACCGCCGCCGCACCGCGTGGCGGCGATTTAATGCTGCGCGCAACGAATGGCAGTTTGCGCAATTTGACGCTTGAAGCGGGCTTTGGCACCGGTGCTGGGTTTCAGGGTGCGGCCGCCATTGCAGTGCGCGACCCGGCGGTGCATTTTAGTGGCAGCAAAGCTATTTTTAGCATGGTAATCGGCGCGCCGATATCTGTGGGCGCGCCGGAAAATTACACCTGGCAGCTCTACGAGGTAGATCTCAGCCACAACCCGCTGACCGCCGTTGATATTGTGAAGGTTGCTAACCAACCGGCGTTTAACAATATCTATCCAAACTATTTATCCGACGGCCAGATTGTGTTTGTCAGTGATCGCCCGCGCAATGGTGCGGCGATTTTGTATCCGATCAAAGACGAATATCGTGGTCAGCAAGCCAACAGTGGCCTATGGCGATTGGACCCAACCAGCAGCGCGCTGACACTGTTGGAACCCACGCCCGGTGGTTCCTTCACGCCTTTTGTCGACAGCTTCGGGCGCTTGGTTTCGGTGCGTTGGGATCACTTAATGCGCGACAGTGGTGCGATCGCAGCCACCATTCCGTTCGATTTTATCAGTGAGGCCAGCGCCACCACACAAGCATTTGTCGAGCTGTTTCCGGAGCCCATTCAATCGCTTGCAGGCAGTGGTGTGAACGGTTTTGAGATCAATCAATTCTTTCCCTGGATGGTCAATCAAGACGGCACGGGTGAAGAAACCTTAAATCACATTGGCCGCCACGAACTGCGTGCGGCGATGAATCGCAGCTTTTCAACAGATGCCAATTTGGTGGTGTTTCAAGCCCCGGTTGGGCGCAAAAACCTCACCAATTTTTTGCAGATGCGCGAAGACCCAACCACGCCGGGGCGATATTTAGGTGTCAATGCGCCGGAGTTCGGCACCCATGCCTCAGGCCAAATCGTTGCAATCAATGCTGCGAACGCGGGTGTTTTACTCAATGCCGCAGCGATGAGCGTGCAGCACATCAACAGCTTAAAACTCAGCAATACGCTGACCATTCCTGCCGACATTGGCCACTTCCGCGACCCGTTGCCTTTGTCCGATGGCTCCCTGATCGCGGCCTTTGCCAACACTTACGCCGCTGAGCCCAGCCCGGCACCCGCGACGCCAAACTATCATTTTCGCCTCAGCACCTTGAACAAAAACGCCACAGCAGACGGCGATGCCATCAACGGCTCGCTACTAACCAGCGGCTTGAGCAAAAGCGTGTCTTACTTTGTTGGCAGCACCCTTGTCACCCAAAACAACGCCGCACTGTGGGAATTGCAGCCGGTGGAAGTGATCGCACGTGCGGTGCCGCCGGTGCGCATCGAGTCGCCGCTCGCAAGCCCAGAAACATTGGCGTTCGCCGCAGCAGGCGTCAATGAAGCGGCGTTTCGCAACTATCTGCGTCAGCAAAATTTGGCGCTATTGGTGATGCGCAACGTGACCTCACGTGATGCAAGCGATCGTCAGCAACCTTACAATTTACATGTTGCTGTGCCCAGTGGCATCACCACTTTGGCAAGCCCCGCCACCGGCGGCATGACCTATGATCTGGCTTGGATGCAGTTCTTCCAAGCCGATCAAGTGCGCGGCTACGGCGCACCCAACGGTGGCATTGCCGGGCGGCGCACCACGCCGCGATATTTGCATGACCCGCTCAGCGTGCAACTGAACTTGCCCGCTTCAGCGGGCGCAGACCCAGGCTCCACTGATATTGCCGCAGACGGCTCGGTCGCGGCTTTTGTGCCCGCACAGCGCGCCATGAGCTGGCAATCCACCAGCCCGAACAATACGCCTGTGGTGCGCGAACGCTACTGGGTCGAATTCCAGCCCGGCGAAGTACGCGCCTGCGATGGCTGCCACGGCAGCAACACCGTCAATCAGGCCGGTCAACCGCCGCCGAGCAACACGCCGCTGGCGCTGATTGCGCTGTTGAATCGCTGGAAAAGTTTGACTACAGATGCAGTTTTCGCTTCTGGCTTTGAGGCAGGGCAATGAGGCTTTGGTTCGGATGAGGTTTTTAGGTCAAAGGTACATCAGCCAAAAAACACACAATCTGGCATTGGATAGTGCTTATGGTTGCCAGTCCAGAGCGCGCTGCCGTGCCTACGGGCGGTCGCCGCAAGCAGAAAATCTTCCAACGAAATACCCTGGAATGCTTTGCGATAGCGATGTGCGTATTGCCCGGCGATGCGACCGGTTTCGTGGTCGGTATCAATCCGCTGACATAAATCAAAAAATGCGTCCACGTCTTTGTGCTCATGCAAAAAAGCGCCCGCATAGATTTCAGCGGCTACGATCGGACAGATCAGCAAACGGACATCGGCCGCCTTCAGCGCAAGGAATTTTGCAACGATGTCAGGCTGTTTTTTAAGCAGATGAATCACGATATCGCTGTCCAACACAAGGCAATCGTTTGGCAATTGGTTGATTCGCCGATTCGCTTGAGCGCCCTGTTTAGCCGACGCTGGGGCTGGGGCCGGCGCTAGCGCTTTAGGACGCATCGCGATCCATTGTTTTTTTTGGCGCACGCAGCAAACGTGATTGCACGCGCAGCGCGCGCACGTAGGCTTCTGGCGTCGGCGCTGCGTCCGTATTTACTTCGCCATTGATACGGCTCGAGAACCCCGTCAGCGGCGTCAAGCGCTCAAAAAATGCCGCTGCATCGGCAAGTGGGTCACTTTTTATTTCGGTATCCAACGTGCGGCGAATCAGCTCGGAAACACTGACGCCGATGTTTTGCGCGCGGGTTCTGAGGCGTGAATGTAGATTGTCTTGCAGGTAAATCTGTGTCCGGTGCATGCGCTTTCCTAAATTGATGTATAAAACTATACATCATATATCCGACCGCAACAAAGCGTTTAGTCCGCGCCAACTCTCAATTCTTGGGTGCAGCGGGCGCGCCACGGTTCGTTTCTTAGCCGCACTGACGTTGTAGGTGTTGGTAACCCAGTTTTACCCCTTGCCGGCGTTGAAGTTGGATACAAGTCTCGCCGCACAGGCAACACGGCAGCTTCCAATGTCACATAGGCGGCGGACCCGACGGACTAATCTCGACTGCTATTCCTACGTTCATTCGCACTGAGCACCAGCATGACGAATAAAAAGAACACGTTGATGTTGATCGCGAGGGCGGCTTTCAATGCACTGGGTGATGCGTTTGCGCCGATTGGTTTTTGCCTAAACTGATAGATCGTCGTCGCCAGCAAAATCAACACGGCGATGCCGCTTGCGATTAGCTGATAGCGATCATCGCGCCAGATCAGATTCAGATAAACGTTTAAGGCGAAGCCGATGACGGCAAGCACGCCCCACGTCCAGGCTCGGCTCATATCAATGTTGAGGCTAAATCCAATGCCAGCACTGAGTCCATACATGGCCGCCAACAGAAAAAATGGGCTGAGCAAAATATGCTGGGTGAAAAACAAAAAAAGTATCGGTAAGCACACACCGCTCAACACGCTGTAGCCAAGCAGCCACAGCTTCGTTTGCGCCTCGGGCATGTCGTCTAACTTGAACACCAGCCATAACATCGCGATCAGCTGTAATGCACCGGCAGCCGTTGCCGCCGGGGCGCCGTTGCCCATGCCCACCCATGAACCGCCATATCGCAGCAGTGCAAATGCGGTCAAGCCGCTGATGGCGAAGCCTAGTGCCAGCCAAGCGTAGCTATGAACCGCTTGCTGCTTAGCCGACGCGTTTGTCGGCGCGCTCATCGCGTGCGCAGCCATCGCGCCGCGCTCTACCGGGCTGAGGGTAGGAATGTCCGAGATACGCATGGATTTGGCCTTTGAGTGGATTGAAATGATTGAGTTCTAGCAACACAACGTGCGTGTTGGGACGAAACGAACAGGCTGCGCAAATTTTTGCGACCTCGGCGCTAGTCGTGTTCGTTTCCTTTGCGCTGGCATCGGCGAGCGTGCGTCGCCGCAAAGTGCGCGTTTGCGGCTATCGCTTGGCGAGGACTAAACCCTAAACCTTAGGTGTATTCGATTGACGTGCACTGCGCGTGTTCGTTTCCGCTTTGCGCTGGCGTTGTAGGTATTTGTAACCCACAACTCCAGGCAAAAATGCACCATGAAATCTGTATCTAAATCCCCAGCATTGCTCGCTCTGTTTGCCCTATCGGCGTTTTCTTCCGCGCACGCGATTACTCAATGCGTGAGCACCGTCCCCGCGCTCCAATCCGCCTTGTTATTGGGCCAATTTGATGCGAGCAGCCCGCTGCAGATCAAAATCGTCCAGGGCACCTACGTGATCAACGCCAACATGATTTATCAGCTAGCGCCGCCGACCAGCATTGAAGGCGGCTACACCGCAGGCTGCGTGGCTAGAACCGTGAATGCGTCGAACACCATTCTAAACATCGGTTCCGGGCATGCGTTTGATTTGCGGCAAAAAGTGGCGTCGCCTTACGCCGAAATCAAAGTGTCCGGCCTCACATTTAGCAACACGGTTCTTTCGCCGTTTTTTAGCGTGGGGCAGTTGGGCGATTTTTCTAATGACGAGGGGCGCGTAAGCCTGTCTCACGTGCGATTTACTGGGGTTGGATCACCCACCTTGCAGGCCTTTAACGGTCAAATTGCGATGGAAAACGTGCTGATCGATCACATCAATTCCGGCGGCACCGCATGCGCTGTGAATATTTACAGCAGTGGCGGCGCGGATGTCCGCATCAATCATTTGACGGCCGATTTTGTTGGCGGCAATAACTTTTGCATTGATGACGATAACGACGACAGCGCGTCGGTCATCATTTCAAACAGCATTCTGTGGAGCTCTGGCGGCGGGCAATCTTTTTTCAAAGTTAGCCCCAGTACCAGCACGAATGTGGCGTTACTCAATGACTTATTTATCGCTGCCCAAGTCAGCGGCACGTCCAATATCCAAAACCAAATCAACGCCGCACCCGGTTGGATTGATGCAGCAAATGGCAACTATAAGCTGGTTGCAGCACCGCTTTCCCCAGCAATCAACAGCGGCTCGCTAACCCCTC
>JANNYO010000505.1:0-2628 GCA_031410115.1 Rhodanobacteraceae bacterium
TGAGCCTGTCGAAGCATGTAGCAGCGGACTTTGCGATGCTTAATGGCTTCGTTAGGATGCTTACGGCTCTGCCCTTCGACAAGCTAAAGGCGCGAACGGTTCTGTCAACCAAACTTTAAACATTCCCTTGCCGGGTCAATAATAGGCAAACTTTTCAAATCGCCCAAAGCAAAGCACGCGTAAGTACCTATTTTCCGCGCATTTCCATCTGCAAAAATGCGCGAGCGAAGCGCCAATCGCGATCGATCGTGCGCACGGTTAGCTCAAGCTGCTCAGCAATTTCCGCAAGCTCCAGCTCCAAAAAGAAGTGCAGTTCCACCACGTGCGCGGCGCGTGCGTCGAGTAGCGCTAGCGCCTGCAGCGCCGCTTCAAGATTGATCGCGACCTCAGCATTTAGGGTATGGCTGTCAGCCAAAAGCGCGTCAACGGCAAAATGCGCTTGATCACGCGCTTGCGAACTTTGCCGGCTGCGCGCTTGGTCAATCAAGATGCTGCGCATGGCGCGCGCGGCGTAGCCAAAAAACTGCTGTTTGGACGGGAACGATATCGCGTTAGTTTTGCGCAAGCGCAGATACAGCTCATGCACGAGTTGCGTGGTGTGCACGTTGGCATCGGCTTGCCCCAACCCACGAATACCGTGCGCCGAACGCTTGAGTTCGGTATAGACATCCTGAAAAAGGGCGTCCAATTCTGCTGTTGCTGCGGGGGATGAATCCATCGTAATTGGCAAATTTAACAAATACTCGAGAAGCCGCACGATAGCAGGCTCAAAGCGCCGCCGAAAAGACGATGCGGCAACGACAGCTCTCATTTCGCTTTGAGTTGCTAAACTGCGCGCAAATCACACTTAAGGAAAACGCATGAGCCTTTTAATCCGAGGCGGCACCGTCGTCAATGCTGACCGTGAATTTCGTGCTGACGTCTATTGTGAGGGCGGGAAAATTGTTGCGGTGGGTGAAAACTTGAGCCCCGTGCCAGGCTGCGAAGTCATCGATGCCACCGGCCAATACGTCATTCCCGGCGGCATTGATCCGCACACGCATATGCAACTGCCGTTTATGGGCACAGTGACGGCCGATGATTTTTTTACCGGCACCGCCGCAGCGCTCGCGGGTGGCACCACATGCATCATTGATTTCGTCATCCCAAACCCCCAGCAGCCCCTGTTGGAGGCCTATCACACTTGGCGCGCTTGGGCGGAAAAATCGGCCTGTGATTATAGTTTTCATGTCGCGGTAACCTGGTGGGACGACAGCGTGCATCGCGATATGGGCACCTTGGTTACGCAGTTTGGCGTCAATAGCTTTAAGCACTTCATGGCCTACAAAAACGCGATCATGGCGGACGACGAAATTTTGGTTAAAAGCTTTAGTCGCGCGCTGGAATTGGGCGCGATGCCAACCGTGCACGCGGAAAATGGCGAGCTGGTTTATACCTTGCAGCAAAAATTGCTCGCACTAGGCGTCACGGGCCCTGCGGCGCATCCACAGTCGCGCCCGCCGGTGGTGGAAGCCGAAGCGGCAAACCGCGCAATTGCGATTGCGAGCGTGCTGAATACGCCGATTTATATCGTGCATGTGTCCTGTTCGGAGTCATTAGCGGCAATTACCCGCGCCCGCAGCAGCGGCCAACGCGTCTATGGCGAAGTGTTAGCTGGGCATTTAACCATCGACGACAGCGTCTATCTGAGCCCAGATTTCGATTTCGCCGCAGGCCACGTGATGAGCCCGCCGTTTCGCGATAAAACCCATCAAAGCGCACTTTGGCACGGCTTACAAAGCGGCAATTTGCACACCACAGCCACCGACCACTGCACGTTTTGCGACACGCAAAAAGCCGCAGGCAAAGATGATTTCACTAAAATTCCAAATGGCTGTGGCGGCGTCGAGGATCGCATGTCAGTGATTTGGGATGGCGGTGTCAACAGCGGAAAATTGACGCGCTCCGAGTTTGTCAAAGTCACTTCAACCAACGCCGCGCAGATTTTCAATATCTATCCGCGCAAGGGCGTGGTCGCGGTCGGCAGCGACGCAGATTTGGTGGTTTGGGATGCCAACGCATCACGTACGATTTCGGCAAAAACGCAGTTTGCCAAGGGTGGTTTTAACGTGTTTGAAGGCAGAGTCGTGCGCGGCAATCCGAGCCACACGATTAGTGCGGGCAAGCTTGTGTTTAAGCTGGGCGCGTTAAACGCGGTCGTGGGCGCAGGGCGGTATGTGGATCGGCCGGCGTTTACGGCTTAGGTTGAGCAACAGGAAATTGTTCTTCGCAATAAGTCTCGACGGAAGGCGACATGGGAAACAAGTGCTTTTGCGTCCACTTGGCTTTTCTGGCTGCCCCCCCGTCGCACGTAGCTTGATTCGCCATCAAGCATAAAGGCCAAGGCCAATCTTGGGGCTGAGATTTTCTGAGCTGCCTACTCGGCAGTGAACATTTGTCTTGCTCCAAAAGCGCCCGGTTTCGCCTTTCTGAGCTGCCTACTCGGCAGTGAACGCTGGGTAACGCCACGGCCGCCGATGGTGATTTTTTCTGAGCTGCCCATCGCTGCGGGCCTTGCGTGCGGCGGCGGCTTCGTCCGACCAACGCTCGTTTTTCAGCATGTTGTGCCAAGCGTGTACCAATGCGGTG
>JANNYO010000506.1:0-4368 GCA_031410115.1 Rhodanobacteraceae bacterium
GCAACGCTTGCAGGTGCTGCGCCCAGCGCTGCGCGCTATGACTCGACCACGCTTTCGGGCTTAGGCGTGCGCAATATTGGTTCAGCGGCGATGAGCGGTCGCGTGAGCGCGCTTGCCGCCTATGTCGAGGACGGAAAAACCATTTTGTATGTCGGCGCGGCGTCCGGCGGCGTCTGGAAAAGCCGTGATGGCGGAACCAGTTTTGAGCCGATGTTTGACAAGCAAAGCGCGCAATCCATTGGCGCGATCACGGTAGACCCAAGCAATAAAAGCACGATCTGGGTCGGCACCGGTGAATCTTGGGTGCGCAATTCGGTCAGCGTGGGCGATGGCATTTATAAGTCCACCGACGGCGGCCAGAGTTGGAAAAATATGGGCCTGAAAAACTCTGAGCGCATCAATAAAATTGTCGTGCACCCGACCAACAGCCAAATCGTGTATGCCTGCGTACCAGGCAAACTCTGGAGTGATTCGAATGATCGCGGCTTGTATCAATCCATTGATGGCGGTGAATCTTGGAAGCTGATTATCAAGGGCGCAAATGGCTCGACCGGCTGCTCCGCGCTGACATTGGATCCGACAAATCCAGAGGTGATGATCGCTGGTATGTGGGATTTCCGTCGCGAAGGCTGGACCTTTCGCTCGGGTGGCGCAGGCCCGACTGACAAGAGCGGCTCGGCGATGCTAAAAACCAACGATGGCGGTAAGACCTGGGCGTCGATGACCGCTGAAAATACGCCCGGATTGCCCGCAGGGCCGTGGGGTCGTATTGAAGTTGAAGTTGCGCCGAGCGATAACAAAATTGTTTATGCCTTTGTCGAAGGCACGTCGAGCGCGCTATATCGATCCAGCGACGCGGGTAAAACCTTTGAGCGCCGGGATGATTCGCAGATGATGGTTTGGCGCCCATTTTACTTTTCTAATTTGATTGTCGACCCAAAAAACGCCGATCGCTTGTTCAAAAATAACTTGAACGTGATTGTCTCAGAAGATGGCGGCAAGAGCTTCTCCGGCGCCGGTGGCGGCTGCCATGGCGACTGGCACGATGTCTGGATTGACCCAAATAATACCCAACACACCGTTGCGGGTAATGATGGTGGTTTGTGCGTCAGTTACGATGGCGGCAGCCGCTGGCATATGATGATGAACCTACCGATCAGTCAGTTCTACCACGTATCGGTTGATAATCAGGATCCTTACAAGGTTTATGGTGGCTTACAGGACAACTCTTCCTGGTCGGCTGAGTCCAGCTACCCCGGCGGCGTGAGCACAGATCGCTGGCAAAATATGTTTGGTGGCGATGGTTTTTGGGTGGTTACCGAGCGCGATAACCCGAATGTAATTTATGCCGAAAGCCAGGGCGGCAACATCGGGCGCATCGATGCCGTCACGAAAAGTACGCGCGATATTCAACCGAAAGCGCTGGCGGGTGAAAAGCTGCGCTTCAACTGGAATACGCCGCTGCACATTAGCCCGAATGACGGCAAGACGCTCTACATCGGCGCGCAAGTCTTGTTCCGATCAAGAGATCGCGGCGATTCTTGGGAACGCATCAGTGGTGATCTGACCACAAATGACAAAGCCAAACAGCGCCAGGAAGAATCCGGCGGAATCACGGTTGATAATTCCAGCGCTGAAATGCACACCACGATTTACAGCATCGCTGAGCAAAAAGGCGATGCCAACACGGTGTGGGTCGGCACCGACGATGGCAATGTGCAGCTGACCCGCGATGGCGGCAAAACCTGGAACAATGTCGTTGCCAACGTGCGCGGCCTGCCGAAAGCGTCGTGGGTTAGTGCGATTAATCTGGGCGCAAATCCAGGCGAGGCCTACATCACTTTTGATCGCCATACCTTTGGTGATATGGCGCCGTATGCCTACGTCACGCGTGATTTCGGCAAGACCTTCAGCCGCATTGCAAGTGCTGCCCAAGGCGTGCGCGGCTATGCGCACGTGCTCAAGCAAGATCCAGAAAAATCAAACGTACTGTATTTGGGCACCGAGTTTGGCCTGTGGATTTCAATTGACAGCGGTGTGCGCTGGGCCGAGTTTAAGGCCAATGATTTCCCCAGCGTTGCCGTGCGCGATATGGATTTCCAAACCCGTGACCATGATTTGGTACTGGCTACCCACGGCCGCGGGATCTGGATTATTGATGATCTAACCCCGCTGCGCGCCTTGACCGACGATGTTTTGGCAAAAGATTTCAGTGTGCTGCCGGCGCGTCCGGTGCAGCAGCGGATGGGTGGCGTTGGCGGCTGGAGCCCGGGGGATGCGATCTTCATCGGCGACAATCCACAGGGCGGCGCGATCATTACCTACTTCCAGAAAAGTCGGCATCTGTTTGGCAAAATGGTGATCGAAGTATTGGATGCCGCAGGCACCGTGATTGATACCGTACCAGCTGGAAAACGTGCCGGTATTAACCGCGTCAGCTGGGCCGGTCGCGTCAAACCACCGACCGTGCCAAAAGCTGCGCAAGCCGCTTTCGCCGGTACCCAAGGGCCACGTGTTTTGCCTGGCACCTACACCATTCGCATCACCAAAGCCGGGCAAAGTTACGAGCAAAAAATTGATATTGGCCTGGATCGCCGTGCCGAATACAGTTTGAGTGATCGCAAAGCGCAATTCGATGCGGCGATGCAGGTGCATGCGCTGTTTGGCGAAATGAGCAAAGTCACCAGTGCCATTGAGCGCATGGCGATGCTCGGTCAATTCGCGCCAAAAATGTTTCCCGCCGGTGCACCGGAATTGAAGCAAATCGCAACCCTGATCAGCGACGCGCAAAACATCCGTAAAAATATCGTAGCGACCAAAGAAGGCGGCGCGATCACCGGTGAAGAGCGCTTGCGCGAACATACCGATCAGCTGTATTCGGCGATTTTGGGCTATGAAGGCAAGCCCGGCCAATATCAGTTGGATCGGATTGTGGTGTTGAGCAATGAACTCAAAGTTATCCAGGCAGAGTTTGGCGCGTTGATGCAGAAAAACGCGCCGCTGATGGAAACCGTCAAAGGCAAAATGCAGGGTATGCCGATGGGCATGCAGCGCGAATGGAATGCGCCGAACGACGGGCCACAAGTGGTGTTTAGTACGGATGCGATTGGACGCCTGAGTGCCGCGATTGAAAGCAAGGAAATCGCGGCTGAAACGGATTGAGCGCGGTTTATTGATCTGTTTCGTGACTTGCCTGCCCGGCGCATCTTGGTTTTTTCAACAAGCGGCGTCGGGTTTGTGGTTTAATCTATGTTGCCTTGTGTCACTGTTAGCGGCAAAAATCTACCCAAACCCGAGGAACTTACGATGAAAAAACAGTTAACAACAGCCCTGTTTTTGGTTTTGACGAGTGCTGCATACGCGAAAGTTGTAGATATTGTTTCTACCAACGCTGCTATTGCGCCGGTGATTAATGCCAGCGAAGTGACCACTATCAGCTTCAACGGCACTGCTCCCGCCACCTTTTCCGGTGCACTGGATGCGGATGATTCGACGTTTAATCGCCCTTCGACCTGTACAGTGTTGTCAGGTGTTGGCACCGAAGTACCTTTTGACACCGTCAATATCACTAACACCAGTGGCAACCCGGGCAGCATCACGATCAAGTCGCAGCTGGTCGGCGGGGCGGCGTGTCTTGATGCCAACGATACTTTTTTTGCCTTGTACAGCACGTTCACTGCGGCGACACCGTTGGTTAACTGCCTTGCGGTGAACGACGATATTTCAGGTGGGACGAACCGTTGCAGTCAGCTGACATTTGCGATAAACGCGGGCGAATCGCGTACTGTTGTGGTAACAGGTTTCAACAATGCCGCAGATCCCGATGGGCTTTTCCCGTATGAGATAAACTTTGCGGGTACAACCGGCACACCCGGCGGCGGCGGCGCAACGATTACGCCTACACCTGCGCCATCGGCTGCGGCCACGCCTTTTGTGATCCCAACGCGCATTTTGCCAGCGGCATCAGCAACAGCTTCGTTTAGCTTGTCAGCGTCGGCGGCGTCTTCAACAACATGTGCGACGGCCAGCGCCGGTTACGCCGTCACCCCCGCCGCTTTGACCCCCTTGCCAGCGGCAACTGCGGTGCCATTTACGGTTACCCAAAACAGCGCAGTGGCCGGAACCTACCTGGGTGCCGTGACCTGCACCAACGCCGCTGGTGCCACGCCCACAACCTTTGTTTATAACTTCACCCACACCGTTAATGCCGCACCTGTTGTTGTCGTGCCATTGATCCCAACTCCGGCGTTGAATCTCTGGGGCGCGCTTGCCTTACTGGCAGGATTCGGTTTGTTTGGTGCGTTTGCGGTGCGCCGTTTTAGCTAGAAATTAGTCTCCGTTACAAAACGCCGGCTTTATGTCGGCGTT
>JANNYO010000507.1:0-12940 GCA_031410115.1 Rhodanobacteraceae bacterium
AGGATTCTTGGGTCGTTGATTCGATGCGCCACCAGCTTCATCAACCAGTCGTGATCCACCGTATCAAAGAACTTCGATATATCCGCATCCAATATCCAGTTCACGTTGCGTCTGTCGATGCCCACCGCTAATGCATCAAGCGCATCGTGTTGACTGCGCTTTGGTCGGAAACCATACGAAAATCCCAAGAAGTCTTGCTCAAGCTTTGCTTCTTGATTTGCTGCGTAATCTTTCCACGTCACGCCATCAATCCCAGACGCCGCATCCCGTTTTAACCACGAAAATGCCAGCGCCAAAACTTCCGGTGTCACGTAGTGCAGCAGCGACGTAAACCGTTCTGCTTTATGACTTTTTGCTCTCTCTCGTACACGATCCAATCGTTGGGACAAGCGCGCCCGGCGCCGCAAACGGTGCTTGTTCGATTGACTTGCACCCCTTACGCTTTGCCAGTTTGTGCCGGCGCACCTCACTCAAAGCCGTTGGCAAAAATCTCATTGCTAATAAAGAACACTTGAGCTTGTTCTATGCGGCCCGCTGAGGCGTTTTGTTGGCCTGAGCTCAGCGGCGCTTGCGCTTTGAACCAGCGCATTTGCGCCACGGGCACAGATACGCCAATAAATCGCCAACCGCCGCTCACCAGCTGCATGGTGCCAAGCGGGGAGTAGTTCGCGCCGTCCGGCGAAGACAGCAGCTGTGGCGGCTGCGAAAGCTCTGGGCTTGATCCTGAGCGCCGCCATTCAATCACATTGCCGGTGATCACCAGCTCACTCGATGCCGCTGACGCCCCGACCAGGCTCGCCAAACTGCCCCGATTGCCACCTGCAACCGTTCCGAAGCTTCCACCCAGAATAGGCCTGCCTTCCTCGCCCAGCGCTAACGCAAAAACGGTTCCGTCAGCACCCGGGTTGTAGGAGACATCGACCGCGTCTTCTAGCAAACGCGCGAAATTGTTGATTGGTGTTGCAAATAGATTGACCTGCGTAAAACTGCCGCCGACGAAGAGACTTTCATCCGCTTGCAGCGCGATCGAAAACACGTCACCGTTGATGTTGTTATCGAACAAGACATCACGGCTTCCATCTTCATTGAGGCGCGCAATGCGGCTTAGCGCTTGCCCGGCAATGTTAGTAAACGAACCAGCAACAATCAGCTTGCCATTGGGCTGCAGCACCACAGTTCGCACCGCGCCATTGGCGTTCGGGTTATAGCTTGTGTCCAAGCTGCCGTCGGCGTTGAGCCGCGCGATGCGGTTGCGCGGTTGATTGTTGACCACAGTGAAATCACCTGCGATCACAACTTTGCCATTTTGCTGCAGTGCGATCGACAGCACCGGTGCGTTCGCCGATGCCGATACCGAAAAACTGCTATCGACATTTCCATTCGGATTCAGACGAGCAATGCGCAGGCGTGGACTGCTTGCAATTTGCGTGAAGTTTCCGCCAACAAGAACCTTCCCATCGGGCTGCTCGACAAACACGCTCGCGTAGTCGTTAAGATTTGGCGCATAGCTCAGATCGACACCGCCGTCGGCGTTTAAGCGCGCCATACCGATGCGCGGCTGATTCGACAGTTCGGTAAAGGTTCCACCCACCAGCAGCTGTTGATTGGCGAGCTGAGCGAGAGCCAGTACGCGGTTGTTCGCTGCTGGCGCAAAGTCAAGGTCGAGTTCACCATTTTGATGCAGGCGCGCCAAGCGTGTTCTGCTCGTAAGATCGACGTTCAAAAAATCACCGCCTACCAATAGCTTGCCGTCGCTCTGCCGAGCAATCGCCAGCACGCGAGAGACAATATCTGCGGGAAAAGTAGTGTCTTGCGAAAGGTCGGTGTTGTATTGACGCAAAAAAGACGGCGATAAAGTCGCTGTGATCAATTTACCGTTCGGCAAAGACACCATTGCGATCACATTGCTGGTGGCGCTGCTGACTAAGGTGCCATTGCCACGATAGCGAAACAGGTTAGCGTTGTTAAAGCCCACGATATCGCCGTTGGACTGGAACGTGAAGCGGTCCATGGCCACGGTCGCATTAGAAACAAAGCTGTTGTCGCGCGTGCCGTCTGGATTCAACCGTGCCAGACGAACCCCACCTGAAAAAATACCTGACAGCAGAATTTTGTCATCCATCTGCAGTTCAACTTCGCGCACCACGCCTTCGATCACGAGGCTACTGCCGCCGGGCTCAAATGCCGTATCCACGCTGCCATCGCGATTGAGTCGAGCAATGGAATTACGCGGCGTGCCGTTCACCGCCGAGAATCGGCCAACGACAATAATTTTTCCGTCTTTTTGCAGCGCAATGCCTCGCGTGACCGTGAAGCTGGGATCGGTCAGCACCGGATTAAAGCTTGTATCCAATGTGCCATCTGAATTCAGGCGCGCCAGGCCCTGGCGAGGTTGCCCGCCGATGCTTGAAAAGGTTCCTGCCAGCAGGATTTTCCCGTCAGGTTGAAAAATAAATTCACTCGGCGACACATTGGATTCGCGCACAAATGACGCGTCTAAGCTGCCATCGGGGTTCAGCCGCGCTGAGCCTGATCGGGTAACACCGGAGATACTCGAGAAATCACCAAACACAATGGCCTTGCCGTCTGGCTGTAGGGCAATACTTTCAATCGTCGGACTGACACCAGACGGCAGTGGGCTATAGCTAGCATCCAGCGTGCCATCGGCATTGAAGCGGGCAAGGCCACTGCGCAAAACACCGTTTGCAAGGATAAATCTTCCGCCCACAATAACGCGACCATCCGCCTGTCGCGCCAGCGACGTCACGCTGCCATTGGTTACACCTGGAAAGCCGCTGTATGCAGTTTGAGCGATCGCTGGAGAGATCCAGAAGCTGATCATGTACAGCGCTAAGAGCGCTACAAATTGGAACACTGAGATTGGTTTATGTTGCGTCAAGACGTCACCCCTGTTAATCGATTCCATCCAAATATTGCGGTGCTTTGACGTAGCCACCCGCGACACACTAACCGTATGGTAACTAGAGAATTGAGTTAATTCCAGCCGAGGTATTGCAGGTTACAGACCGGGCAACCGGCAAGATCGTTGATTACGCAATAGGCAGCGCAGACGCCGAAAAGCATTCCTGCCGCCACATTATCGGCTGCGGCACAAAGGCTACGCAGAATGTGGTTTTTACACACACCACGACTTGCGGTGTTCGAAGCTTCTCTTGGAATAGTCATCTCTCGAGAGTGCCGACTGCGGCTGCGCTAGACTTTCAACCCTGCTCCCAACCGTCTGTTGCGCATGCCAAAAACCAATCCGCGCTTTACTGCACCGTCTGCTATGCGGCTGTTCCTTTTTTCTCTCTACGCTTTCGTGGGCGGGACTGGTCTATTGTTGGGGCAAAATGCAATGGCGAATATGACGAGTGGCGTGAGCGACCCGGCGCTCGCTAGCAGCATGATTGAGCCCATCGCTTTGGATGAAGCCTTACGTTTGGCATTGGAAGAGCCCAAGCAATTTTTGACAAGCGCGCCGGCTTGGCTAAGCGGGCCCTACGCCGCTGCGCATCCTGTTTGGGTACGCGATTTGTTGATACGTAAACTTTTCGCGGGCACCTCACTCAGCGATCCGGTGATAGAGCTTGAGTGTATCGCCGCTCTAGAAAAACTGGCCGAAGCAGCCAATATGCCCGAGGCCCGGGCGTATGCGCTGTTTCGTCGCGGTCGCGCCGCACGCCGCGAAGGGGATTTGGAGCGCTTCACGTCCCTGTCGAATGAGGGCATCGACATCATGAACGCTTCGAGCGACCCTGCACTCAAGGGCTTGGCGCAGCTGCAGCTATGCAATATGCATTATTCGCGCAAGGAATTCGTTCGCGCCCTACCTTTTTGCGAAAAAGCCAGGCCACTTTTCGACGCGGGCGGTGACCAGTACATGATGGCCGCAACAGAAAGTACGATTTCTAACATCTTTGAAGCCATCGAGCGTGACGACGACGCCATCAACATGGCCGAGCAAGCACGTAATCGCTATTTGGGACTGAAGCTTTACACGACGGCTGCCATGCTCAATGACAATGTCAGTGCCATTTACTTGGACCGGGGTGAGCCTGAAAAAGCACTAGCCATTTCGCAGGCGGCGCTGCAAATGGAACTAGCCGGTGGCCGCCTTGAGTTTGCGATTTCCTCGCGGCAAAGCATCGCCAACGTGTTGATTGCTATGGGTCGCCATCAAGAGGCCCTGCAAATGATCGCCGTCGCGATCGCCGAAGCCAAACGCATCAAACATACAAAGTCACTAGCAGACTCCCACATCATTCAAATGCTGGCCGCAGAGGGAGCAAAGCAGTATCCGCTAGCTTTGGAGGCCGCGCGCAATGCCATTGCTGCATTACAGACGCTCGCCGAGGAACAGTCCAACACCGCTGTTGCGGAAATGTCTGCGCGCTTTCAGGCCAAAGAGCAGCAGCGCGAAATTGATACTCTGGCTCAGCAGCAGCGCTTGCGTGCGTTGGAACTAGCCCAAGCGCAGCAGGAAAACCACACTCAGGCCGTACGCTTGTCCAGTCAGCGGCTTTGGCTTTGGCTGATTGCCGTGGTCATGACCGCACTTGCACTGGTGTGCGCATTGCTGCTGATGCTGTGGCGCAAAAGCCGACAGTACGCCGCAAAAATGCGCCACTTGGCAGATACCGATGGCTTGACGGGCGTACTCAATCGTCGCGCCGTGATGGAGCGCATGCACGCACTGTATCAACAGGCCCAAAGCATCGCTGAGCCTGCCTGTTTGTTTATTGTAGATGCGGATCACTTTAAGCAAATCAATGACACCCACGGCCATCAAGCCGGTGACGCCGCGCTGCAGCGGATTGCGACAATTTTGAGTGCAGAGCTTCCCGCCGCGGGCGCAGTCGGGCGCCTGGGCGGTGAAGAATTTGCGGTGTTGCTGCCCGCCTGTGACGCCCAAAGCGCACTCGTCCTTGCGAACCGTATGTGCGAAAACGTTGCCAACCCCAAGATACAGTCTGACGCCGTCCATTTCCCAATGGCAGTCAGCATCGGCATCGCTGAGCTCGACCCTAGTAAAAATGATTTCGTACAGTGGTTCGCGCTGGCCGATCGCGCCGTTTACGCCGCCAAAGCACAGGGACGCAATCGGGTGGCTTTGGCGGCATGAGGAAATCGCTCTCCCGGCCCGGACTTAATTCGGAAAACAACGGGGAAAACAACGGGACATCCAACGGGATGAATCCAACGGGACGTGAATCCAACGGGACATCCACCCATCCTAAATCCGAGGTGTGGGTTTCCTCGCGTCCAATCCACGCTCTTACTAAAAAAATATTTTCTAAGCCCTGCGACCAAATGCCCAACTGATGTGTCTCTATAGGCACTGACCAACACAGACGTTGCACTGCATGCCTTCGCCTTTTGACATCGCTACTTCAGAGCTGCTGATTGCCCGGCTCAGGCGTGCCGATTCGGCGGCACAAAGTAGCGTGTTTCGCCAGTTTGAGCGGGTCGTTTACACCTTGTGTTTGCGTATGTTGGGCAACGCGCCAGCGGCTTTAGATGCGATGCAAGACAGTTTTATTCAAGCGTTTTCACAAATCGCGCAATTTCGCGCGAGCGCACCTTTTGGCATGTGGCTACGGGTGATTGTGGTCAATCGCTGCCTGCGCGAACTGCGTGATAGTAAGGATCATCACGATCTTGATTCGCTTGGGCTTGAGCTTGGGCTTGAGCTTGGGCTTGGACAAAGCACCTGGGATTGGTCCAGTGTCGCACTCAATAACCGCATCGATTTGGAGCGCGCCATAGCCAGCCTTTCGGCGCGCGCACGCACCGTACTTTGGCTGTATCACGTGGAAGGTTATCAACACGCCGAAATCGCGGAAGTGTTTGGCGCCACGGTCAGTTTTTCGAAATCGCAACTGGCGCGCGCGTTAGCGCAGCTGCGCCATATATTGGAGCCCGAATCATGCCTGATGATCGAAACCCGCTAAGCGCGGCGCTGCAAGATTTGCCGCTGCAACACCCTGAACAAGACCGCTTGCAAGCGGTGCTGGCGGCGCTGCATGCCAATAGCGCAAAACCCATCGACGCGCGCAAAACACGCACGTATTGGCTGAGCGGTTTGGCGGCAAGCGTCGCGATCCTGGGCAGCGTTTGGCTAGTGCAAAACCGCATAACGCATCATCCAAGCCAGTCTGGTGCCCGTGCGCCAACACTCGCGCAAAGCGGTGCTGACTCCCGAGCGGGACGCGAGAAATCAGACACCTTTGTTTTGGACGTCACGCCAAGGCGTGACACATTTGGTTTGGACGTCACGCCAAGGCGTGACGCCGAAATTTCCGCCCTGATCGCCGATTCCCAGCTGCTCGAAACGCAATTGCGCGATTTGGGTAAGCGCCGCGCCAGCTTTCGCCAGCTCAACGCGCTTAGCCAAGCGGCGCTGAGCCTATCGGCACTCGACGCCTCACTCGCGAGCGTCACCGCTAGCGGGCAACAGAATGCTTTAAACGAACAACGCGTGCTCTGGCGCGAGCGCGTCGCCGTGCTCAACGCGGTCAACCAGGGCGAGTACCGCCCCGCGCTCTACGCCATTGACTAAGCTGCCACCACTTGCCCTAACAAGGAAACTTTGTATGTCCAAATCAAGCGTTACACGCAAACTATTGCCACTGTTGCTAGCACTCGCACTTAGCCAAACCAGCTTTGCCGCGCCAGCGACCCAAACCCCAAGCAAACGTGATCCAGAAGTAATTCAAGCTGAAATGAAAGCCCTGGGCGCGCGCATGGCAAAGCTCGCCAACGAATTGCAAAGTACCGGCAGCACCGACGCTTATGCATTTCGCATTACCCCAGAGGGCATCAGCACCGATGTCCACACCTTGGTACAGCCTATGCAAAGCGGCGCCGCAATCGGCGTGGTACTGAGCGAGCGCGCTGGCGGCGGTGTTGAAATCAGCGCGGTTACGCCTGGCTCGGGCGCAGAAAAAGCTGGTTTGCAAGCGGGCGATCAACTGCTCGCCGTGCGCGGCAAAGCGTTGGCGGCAGACGCTAGCGTTGCCAGCGTGCGCGGCGCCATTGGCGCATTGAAAGCGGGCGACCGTGTCGCCTTGAGCGTCAAGCGTGGTGCCCAGACGCTGCAACTGAACGCGCTTGCCAGCGAGCAGCCGCGCGTGTTGATGCTGAACGCAAGCGGCGCAGATTTGCGTGCGCTGCAATCACTGGAGGAGCTCAAAAACTTGCCGCGCGTCAAAGCCGCGATGGAACGGCTGGAGCTAGCGCGCATGAGCGGAGAACATGGCGCGCGCAGTCGCATCAAAATGATCAACAGTCGCGGCGCGGGCCTCGAGAGTTCTGATTTAGACCTGGCCAAACTCAACCCGGGTTTAGCAAGCTACTTCGGCACCAACAGCGGCGTGCTGACACTCGCGGTTGAAGGCTATGCGCCAATGTTGGCGGGTGATGTGATTACGCGTGTTAACAACGTCGTGACCGAAACACCCGAGCAGGTATTCGAGCAATTTCGCGCGATGCGTGGCAAAACGGCTGAGGTTGCAGTGATACGCCAAAAAGCGCCACGCAATTTGAGTGTAAAAGTGCCAGAAAGTGCGATGGGTTTGCCGCCACCACCGCCGCCACCTCCACCGCCTCCAGCGCCTCCTGCGCCGCCTGCGGTACCCACACCACCGCCACCGCCTCCAAGCGAGATGCTCGCCGGCGTCACCGCCGCGCTATAAACCCAACCCTTCGATTAGCGCATCGCGAACGCCCGCACCCGACTGACCAAGGAAACAATGAAATGAATAAACCGATCAACTTTCCTATTGATTCATTCGCTAAAGCAAACAACGTTTCTGTTTGCTCGTTTGCCAAGGCAAACAAATTCGCCATCGTCATCGCCATCGCCGGCGCGCTGCTGTTGGTTGACTCCGTGTCGGCCGACGTGGTGCCAAACCCGATGCCAAACCCGATGCCGCGTCGCGGGTACCCGCAAAACGGCGTGCTGCTCGACCAGGCCAAGCGCGCCAACGTGCTCGAACGCCTGATCACCGACCTAAACGGCTACTACGTCTTCCCCGACAAGGCCAAGGCGATGGAAACCGAGCTGCGCGCCCGCGAACAGCGCGGCGAGTACGCCAAAATCACCAGCGCCGAAGCATTCGCCGCCACTCTCACAGAACACCTGCGGCGCGTCACCAATGATCGCCACATCCATATCGCCTACAGCGAAGCGATGCTTCCGCCACAGGAAGTACTCGAAGACGAGACCCCGACTCCCGAGAGCCTCGCCGAAGAGCGCAAGCTCAACTTCGGTGTCGAACGCGTCGAGCTCTTGCCCTTCAACATTGGCTACCTGGATCTGCGCGCCTTCGGGTCGCCTGAGGGTGCCGACGAGAAGTTCGGTGCGGCGATGCGCCTGCTCGGCGACACCGACGCGCTGATCATCGACCTGCGCTTCAACGGCGGCGGCGACCCAGCCACGGTCGCGCTGCTGGCCAGCTATCTGTTTGATGCACGCACGCGTCTGAATGACATCTACCACCGCGGCACTAACAAGACTACCGAGTACTGGACCTCAAACACCGTTGCGGGTCCGAAGTACGGCAGTACCAAGAAGGTCTATCTGCTGGTGAGCCACGACACCTTCTCCGCGGGCGAAGACTTCGCCTACGCGCTGAAGAATCTCAAGCGCGCCACGCTGGTTGGCGCGGCCACCGGCGGCGGCGCCCATCCGGGCTCGGCGCGCCGGCTAGCCGATCACTTCGTAGCGTTCGTGCCAAGCGGCCGCTCGCTGAGTCCGATCACCCACACCAATTGGGAGGGCGTGGGCGTGCTGCCCGACGTTGCCATCGACCCCGAGCACGCGCTCGAGAAGGCGCAATCGCTGATCCTTGCCGAAAAACTGGCGGCCGAGAAAGACGAAGGCCAGCGCAAGCGCATCCAGGAGCGCTTGGCCGAACTTGACTAAGAATTGCCGTGACTGAAAACCGCTGCTGAGGGTGGTCCGGATAGTCTGCAATTTTGGCGCGATGCCTAATGTGGCAGTGCCAACTGCATAGCGGCCCTGCTGCGAGACGCCGGCGGGCGGCAGTTGCTCGCTTTAATTAAACGTTATAACATAATGTTTCTGTAAGCGAAAAGAAGAAATGTATGTACAAAGCGACAGCCGGGACGCAGCGATTACCTGTGACGGTGCTCTCTGGTTTTCTCGGAGCCGGCAAGACCACGCTGCTTAATCACCTACTGCGCAACCGTGATGGCAAACGCGTGGCGGTGATTGTCTATGATATGAGTGAGATTAATATCGACGCGCAACTAGTGCGCGAGGGTGGCGCGGAACTTTCGCGCACGGAGGAAAAGCTCGTCGAGTTCAGCAACGGCTGCATTTGCTGCACGCTGCGGGAGGATTTGCGTGACGAGGTCAAAAAATTGGCGGCCGAAAACCGCTTTGACTATCTGCTGATTGAATCCACTGGTATCAGCGAACCAATGCCGGTGGCCGCAACGTTCTCAGTGCGGGGTGAAGATGGCTTTGCGCTCTCGGATGTGGCGCGGCTGGACACCATGGTGACCGTGGTCGATGGCTTAAATTTTTTGAAGGATTTCGCCAGTAGCGACTATTTGCAAGATCGCGGCGAGTCGGCCGGCGAGGAAGATCGGCGGGCGTTAGTCAATTTATTAAATGATCAAATCGAGTTTGCCGACGTTATTTTGATTTCTAAGTGCGATTTGATATCAGACAGCAATCGCGTGCGCATCGGCAGTATTTTGCGCGCGCTTAATCGCGATGCGGATCTCGTGTTTAGCAGCGGCCAAGATACGCCGCTGAATCGCGTGCTGGGCACAGGCAGGTTTGACTTTGTAAAAGCGCAGCTAGCGCCGGGCTGGATGAAAGAGCTGCGCGGAGAGCATGGTAAAAACGAGTCAGAAACCTACGGCTTCCAGAGTTTCGTTTATCGATCTCAGCGGCCATTTCATCCTGCGCGTTTTTACAACTTGATCCACAATAATTTTGATAGCGTGCTGCGCGCGAAGGGTTTTTTTGGCTCGCCACGCGCATGGATTGGGTCGGCGAGCTGGCGTTGGTGGGTGCGGCCGTTGAGGCCAAAGCCGCAGGCCACTGGTTTGCAGCACGGCACCGCGTGCGCGCCGGGCTGGTGGATGCCAAGGTGCCAGAAAAGCTGTTTGAACATGCGCCCGTGCCGATGTCGTACGAGGGCTGGCGGCGCCTAAAACTGCGTTTTTGGAGCGCCGCCGCACCAGAACAGCAAGAAGTGTCTGACCCCGATGAGTTTGTGGCAATGAAAGCGCTTTGGAGCACTGACTATGGCGATCGCCGCCAGCAGCTGGCGATTATTGGCGTTGACTTGAATGAGGCGAGCATTCGCACGCGTTTGGATGCGTGTTTACTGACCACATGAGTTGGGACACTTTATTCCTGCCAAACTATTTAAGACAAGAGTTGAAAAATTTTATCTTTTTTTCGATCCTTGGTTTTCACTATTTAAGAAAAAAGTAGGCGACACCGAATATGGTATTGGATGGTTGCCTCTTGGTGGATACGTAAAAATAGCCGGAATGGTAGATGAGAGCATGGACAAAGAGCAAATGGAAAAACCTGCCGAGCCATGGGAGTTTAGATCAAAGCCCGCTTGGCAAAGGCTAATAATAATGTTGGGAGGAGTTACTGTAAACCTCATTTTGGGAATACTTATTTATATTATGGTACTTTTTGTTTGGGGTAAAGAATACATACCCTTGCAAAATGCAACCTATGGTTTACACTGTGACTCTTTAATGATTGCTAACGGATTTATGGATGGTGATAAAATAGTAAGGATTGGGACTAAAATTCCTGAAACACTAAGTGAAGTATCAAAAAGCATAATTATAAAAGACCAAAAAGAGATAACTGTTTTAAGAAATGGACAAGAAATAGAAATTGTTCTTCCTGATAATATTGAAGATAAGATACTAGACAGTGGCAGTAAAAAATTATTTGAATATCGTGTTCCTGTAATTGTTGATACAGTAATGACAGGTATGAATGCAGAAAAGGCGGGGTTGTTGAAGGGAGATAAAATTATTTTAGTTAATAACGATACCTCAAAATATTATGTTGATTTCAGGAAGTTATTAGAGAAGCAAAAAAGCGAGAACGTTACCCTTGGCGTGGAAAGAGTAGGGCAATTGTTGTTTTTAAAAGCACAAGTTACTGAAAATGGCACTTTAGGATTTGGATTACTAAATGAATCCAAAATATTTGATATAAAATCTGAAAAGTATAGTTTTTTGCAATCCATACCCGCTGGATATGAGCATGCAATAACAACTCTTTCGGGATATGTGCAATCGTTGAAGTTGTTATTTACTGCAAGTGGGGCAAAACAAGTTGGTGGCTTTGGATCAATTGGAGGATTGTTTGCACCAGTATGGCACTGGCAAAGCTTTTGGGAAATGACAGCTTTTATTTCTATTATTTTAGCATTTATGAATATTTTACCCATTCCTGCTTTAGATGGTGGACATGTATTGTTTCTTTTGTGGGAAATGGTAACTGGAAAACAGGCCAATCAAAAATTCATGGAATATGCCCAAATTGCAGGAATGGTGCTTTTACTTGGTTTAACCTTGTATGGAAATGGAAATGATATTTTTAGAGCCTTTGGGAATTAGTAGATTGTTGAACTTTTCGGTTAAATGAAATAAATTTTTTGTGCGTAGATAGTTAAATAAAATCAATTGCACACTGATGACACTGATTAAACAGATTTTACGGATATTGAATTTAATATAAAAATAATGCATACTATTTTTCCTATTGTTTTCAATTATTGTGAGTAAAATAAGGAGGCGGAGGATAAAGAGTTATTGTTTTTTTGATGTTTCATTTTGGCACGGTCGAATTTACTTACTTACAATTCGATTAAAAATTTAGCATTGATAAAGCCAATTTTATAAAAGTTGCTTAATTGATTTTCAATAAATAAGTACATTCATTTTAATACTTTTGTTGTTGTAAGAAAATCAGAAATACTCATGCAATTCCCCAATAAAATAAAATCAAAACTACCACAAGCTGGCACCACCATTTTTACCACCATGAGTAAGCTAGCAAATGAACAAAATGCTATCAATTTGTCTCAAGGCTTTCCTGATTTTGCTTGTGACCCAAGCTTGGTGGCCTTGGTAAACAAATACATGAAAAAAGGGTTTAACCAATACGCTCCAATGGCAGGACTGCCCGCGCTCAGAGAGGCTATTGCTGAAAAAACTAAAAACTTATACCAATCGGTTTATAATCCTGAAACAGAAATTACTATAACTGCGGGAGCAACACAAGCCATATTTACAACCATTATGGCATTGGTGAAAGAAGGTGATGAGGTAATAATTTTTTCGCCTGCTTATGATTGCTACCAGCCTGCGGTTCAACTTGCTGGCGCAACAGCAGTATATTCAAATTTAACCTTACCTAATTTTACTCCTGATTGGGAAAATTTAAAAAAACTAATCAATTACAAAACACGCCTCATTATTATCAACTCCCCTCACAATCCCTCCGGTAGTGTTTGGGAAAAAAGCGACTTCGAAACTTTTAATAAAATAATGGAAGGTAAAGATATTTTTGTTTTGAGTGATGAGGTTTATGAGCACATTGTTTTTGACAATCACAAGCACTACAGTGCTTGCCAATTTAGCGAACTAGCCAAACGCTGCATTATCATAAGTTCTTTCGGTAAAACATTTCATGTTACAGGCTGGAAAATTGGCTACATCATAGCCCCCGAAAACATTACCACTGAAATAAGAAAAGTGCATCAGTTTATTGTTTTTTCAGCCAATACACCCGTCCAATATGCTTTTGCAGAGTATATGCAAGATGAAAACAACTATCTTCAAGTTTCAAAATTTTATCAAACCAAAAGAGATTATTTTTTAAGCCTGTTAAACAACAATCAACTTTCTTATGAACCTG
>JANNYO010000508.1:0-4010 GCA_031410115.1 Rhodanobacteraceae bacterium
CGCCTGCGGTGCGTCGGCCAAAGAATAGTGCTGTGAAATACGTGGCTTTAGCTTGCCGGATTCGATCCAGGACAAAATTTCTTTGATACCAGCGGCGTTGTGTTGCGGCTCGCGTTTGGCGAACTCGCCCCAAAATACGCCGACTAATGACGCGCCTTTGAGGAGCGCCAAATTCAACGGCAGCGCGGGCACATTGCCATCGGCAAAGCCAATGATCAAATGCCGACCGCGCCAAGCAATTGCGCGAAATGCAGCTTCCGTGTAGCTACCGCCGACCGGGTCAAACACCACATCCACACCTTTGCCAGCAGTGATCGCTTTTAGCGCTTCGCGCAAATCTTGCTGGCGGTAATCAATGCAGTCATCCGCGCCATGGTCACGGCACACGGCGAGTTTTTCCGCGCTACTGGCCGCCGCAATCACGCGCGCGCCAATGGCTTTACCGATCTCAACTGCGGCTAGACCAACGCCACCCGCTGCGCCCAATACCAGCAGAGTTTCGCCCGCTTGCAGCGCGGCGCGATCCCGCAGTGCATGCCAGCTGGTGCCATAGGCCAAAACCAAGCTGGCCGCCAGGGGCATCGGCAGATTCGCCGGCAGCGGCATACATAAGGCGGCGTCAACCACGCATTCCTCGGCAAAACCACCAATGCCACACAGCGCGGCAACCGGCATGCCAATCGCGTAGCCCTTGACCTCGCTGCCGAGCGCGGTAATCACTCCGGCAATTTCCGCACCGGGGGTAAACGGCAGCGCAGGTTGCACTTGGTATTTTTTTTGGATGATCAGCACATCGGGGAAATTCACGCCCGCAGCGGCAACGCGCACGCGCAGCTGTTTTGGCCCAGGCTCAGGCAGCGCAATATCCAGCAATTGCAGCGTTTCCGGCCCGCCCCATTGTCCACACACGATCGCTTTCATACGATTACCTCCTCGAAATTGAATCTATTAGAACCACGCATCCTGCATGGCAAACGCGCTGTCGTCGGCCGAGCTGACTAGGCGCGCCGCATGCTCAACCGTGGGCAGTTCGGTGGCAAAAAAGAACCGGCAGGCCTGCAATTTTCCGGCATAGAACGATTGATCCAAATCATTCGCGCCAGGCAGCGCGCGGCTTGCCACAACCGCCTGCCACAGCCACGTCCAAGCAATGCTCAGATGCCCCATGAGCGTCATATAGTGCGCCGCATTCGCCAGCACCAGGCGTACATCGCCCGCGGCCATGCGCGCACCGGCAGCGCGCGTTGTCGCCGCCGCCAATTCGGCGGCGGTGGCTAGCTGTACTGCCATTGGTTTTAGCGCCGCAAATGCCTGCGCATCCGCACAGGTTTCACTGATTTTATTCAGCAACAGCTTAAGCCCTGCGCCGTTTTCAAGCATTGCTTTACGCCCCAGTAAATCCAGCGCTTGGATGCCGTTGGTGCCCTCATGGATTGGGTTGATGCGGTTATCGCGATAGCACTGCTCGACCGGATATTCCCGCGTGTAGCCATAGCCACCCAGCACTTGGATCGCCAATTCATTGGCTTTTAGCGCGTAATCCGAGCCCCAGGCTTTGATAATTGGCGTCAACAATTCCAGCAGCTGATGACTATCGCGGCGCACGACGTCATTAGGATCCAAACTAAAATCCACCAGCATCGAAGCATAAAAACCCAGCACCTGGGCACCTTCGACGTAGCATTTTTGCAGCAGCAACATGCGGCGCACGTCGCTGTGTTCAATCAATTTTACCGGCGTGGAATTTGGATCTTTCTGATCCGGGTGGCGCCCCTGGCGTCGTTCACGCGCATAGCTCAGCGAGAACTGATAGCCGACCGAACCCTGCTGCACCGCACCCATGCCGACGCCAATACGCTCCTCATTCATCATATGGAACATGTAGCCCAGGCCTTTATGTGCCTCGCCCACCAGCTCACCGTAACAATCACCTTGCTCACCGAATTTTAGGAAGGTATTAACGCTGCCGCGCTGACCCATTTTGTGATTCAAGCCGGCCAACTGCACATCATTGCGCGCACCCCGGCTACCGTCACTGTACACGCGCCAACGCGGCACAATAAACAGGCTAATACCGCGCACACCCGCCGGTGCGCCTGGAATTTTCGCGAGCAGCAAATGCACAATGTTTTCGCCCATTTCATGGTCGCCAGCGGATATCCACATCTTCGCGCCACTGATGCGATAGCTGCCATCCGCCTGCACGTCTGCCCGGGTTTTAATATCCGAAAGCGACGAACCCGCCTGCGGCTCGGACAAACACATCGTGCCGTAAAAGCGGCCGGCAATAATCGGCTGCATGTACAAACGCTTTTGCGCATCTGTGCCATACACCGCGAGCAAATTCGCCGCCGCGCGCGCCAGCGCTGGATAGGCAATCGTGCCGGCATTCGCCGCTGAAAACATTGAATCACAGGCTTGCGTTACGACAAATGGCAGCTGCATGCCGCCTTGTTCGTAATCCGCTAGTGCAGCACAAAAACCCGCGCCATTGAACGCGTCCATGGCTTCGGAAATTTCCGGGATCAGCACCACCTTGCCGTCGACCATATGCGGCTCGTTGAGATCACTTTTGCGGTTATGCGGCAAGAATTTTTCCACAGCAATTTGATGTGCCAGCTCAATGGCGGAATCAAACGTGCTGCGGCTATGTTCGCCAAAGCGCGGGTAAGCAGTCAAACGCTCAACGCCGAGCAGCTCATACAAGGTAAAATCCAGATGGCGGCGATCAATCAGTGGGCTGGTACTCATGGTTTGGTCCTTTTAATAAGTGAGGCTGCGCGCGGCATTTTTAGTCCGCGCGAATACGGCATTGCCAATAAATTGACACGGGAAATGAATCTCGCCGGAAGGCGATACGGCAGATGAGTCTCGCCGAAAGGCGACACGGCAGATGACTCATTTTGACGCTATGACTCATCTAGCGTCAAGTTGAATAAATGGATTAGACTATCGCCATGGCAACAAACGCAATCAAGGAGTTCAGCGAAACCGACAGCGCACCGGCGACGCGCTTGGCCCACGCCTTGAACGCGGGTTTCGCCGCAAAAGTGACGCCGCTCGACCTATTCGCGCTTGCCAAGCGGCTTTGGCTCAGCGGTGAACGCGTTGATATCGGCGCGCTTGCGCTGCGCTTGAAGATTTCGCGAGCAACCGCGTTTCGCTGGGTCGGCAGCCGGGATTTATTGCTGGGTGAGATCCTGTGGTCTATGTGCGACACACTGTTGATGCAGTCTGCACGCAACGCTTCTGCGCAAGGTGCGACGAGAGTTGCCGGGATTTGCGAGGCGGTGGTGCGTGACATTGTGCAGTTTCGGCCGCTGCGGATATTCGTGCGCCAAGATCCAGAGTACGCGCTGCGACTGTTGACCAGCAAGCTTGGTCCAGTCCAGCGTCGCAGCATTGAACGTGTGCGCGAACTGTTACTTAGCGAGGCAGCACGCGGACTGACGCTTGCGTTAGCGGTGGACACGCTGGCGTATTTGATCGTGCGGCTGTGCGAATCATTTATTTATGCCGACGTGATCAGCGGTCAAACCGTCGATGTTGCAGATGCAGGTCTTGCCGTGCAGTTGCTGCTTACCGGGCGTATTGAGAACGCGCCCAACGTTTGAGCCATCGAATTTTTTTCATCCCAATTTTGGATTGAGCCATGACTACCGAATATGAAATGCATGACGGTGTTGCCGTGCTGACCCTCAATAGTCCGCCAGTCAATGGTTTGGGGCTAGCGACACGGATCGCGCTCGATGCGGGTTTCGCGCGCGCGTTAGCCGACCCAACGGTCGTAGCGATTGTGATTGCCGCTGCCGGGAAGGCTTTTTGTGGTGGCGCCGATATTCGCGAGTTTGGCCTAGCGCAAGCGCTTGCGACGCCAAATTTGCTGGAACTCATTGATCGCGTGGAAGCAAGCCCGAAGCCGGTGGTGATGGCACTGCATGGCGTTTGTATGGGCGGCGGCACCGAGCTTGCGTTGGCAGCGCACTATCGGGTCGCGCTGCGCGGCACGC
>JANNYO010000509.1:0-2427 GCA_031410115.1 Rhodanobacteraceae bacterium
GCGACACGGCAGATAAGTCTGACTCGCGCATCGGCGTAAGGCCCCGCAACACCGAGAAAATAGACCACAACCGACCATAGGTTTTTTACCAACGGCGCAGCGACGCGGTTGCGCAGCACGTTGAGCAACGGTTTTAATGAATCAAACAATTGCGCACCCATGATCAGCAGCAGCAAATCCAGGCCTAGGGCATCGACGAGTGGCAGCAACAGCCTAAATTCCGGGTTTGCCGCAAGCACGATGACGGCAACCACAGTCATTACGATCATGGCGTATCGATACCACTGGTTTTTGCGCCACTCAAAAATTTTCATTGGGTAAGGTGGAAACTGTGTGAGAGAACGAATGGCGGCTGTTTTTCAACAAACAGCCGCCGCTTTGATGCCTACCAACCCATGTAATGCCCGCCATTGATGGATAAATTCGCACCGGTAATCCACGCCGCTTGTTCGTCGACTAAAAAGCCCACGGCATAAGCGATTTCATCGGGACGACCTAAACGGCCGGTCGGAATTTGCGCTTCAATTTTGGCGCGCACTTCTTCCGGCACCGCCATTACCATTTCCGTGGCGACATAGCCTGGCGAAACGGTGTTGACGGTAATGCCGAACTTGGCATTTTCCTGCGCCAAAGAAATGGTGAAGCCGTGCATGCCCGCTTTCGATGCCGCATAGTTTGCTTGACCGTATTGGCCTTTTTGTCCATTGATTGAGGCAATTTGAACAATGCGCCCCCATTTGCGCGTGCGCATCGAATCAATCAGCGGCTTGGTGACGTTAAAGCACGAGGTTAAATTGGTATTGATCACCTCTTGCCATTGCAAGGCGCTCATCCGGTGAAAAGTGGAATCGCGGGTGATGCCGGCGTTGTTAATCAAAATGTCAATCGCGCCCAGTTGTTTTTCAACGCTGCGCACCATCGCTTCGGCCTGATCAACATGCGCAACATCGCCGTGTGCAATCACGAAGTCAAAACCCAGGGCTTTTTGCTGCGCCTGCCACTCTTGCGCACGCGCCAAATCACGATAATTGGTGGCGACTTTGTGCCCGAGTTGCGCCATTTTTTGACACAAAGCCGTGCCGATTCCGCCCGTACCACCGGTAACTAAAGCGACTCTTTGAATACTCATGTTTCCCTCTCCCGTTGTAAAAAAACCAAAAGCACGCATTTTGGCGCATCACGCCACGTGCACGTATCGCTTTGCGAGTGTAACGATAGGTTGAGGTTTCTGTAACGCGTGATTCGGCTTTATTGCGGCTTTGGCTTTGCGACACCGCAAACATGCGCTGGCTAAAAGCGATCTGTCCGAGCCAAAACTTGTTGACCGACGAGCCCGCAGATTTGCCAGTGCCTCAGGACGAGGGCAAAACGCGTTTCTGTTAGATTGTCGCATCAACAGCAAGCAGCGGAAAAACTCATTGTGACTCATCTGCCGTTTCCGCAAGCGGAGACTCATCTGCCGTTTCCGCAAGCGGAGACTCATCTGCCGTGTCCGCAAGCGGAGACTCATTTGCCACTACTGGAACAGCGTGCGATGGCTGTTTTGCCTGGGCAAAGCAGCCATCCCTACTGCCGACTCATCCCGCAATTTTTAAACGCCGCAGAGTGCGTCGCGTTGAAATTGCGAATGGGGCAAACGCAAAGCGCGAATAGCCACTATCCGCCGAGCTATCGCAATAATCAGCGTTCGGTGTTTGATGACGCAGCGCTTGCCGCAGATTTGGGCGCGCGTTTGCAGCAAACGCTGGGTGGCGAATTGATGCTTGCGGGCTGCGATTTTGTCGGCATCAACCCCCGTTGGCGCGGCTGCCAATATTTGGCGGGGCAACAATTTAATCTGCACCAAGATGGCGTGTTTCATCAGGATGCAATCACGCGATCACGGCTTAGCTTTATGATTTATTTGGACGACGCGGGCACTGTAGACGACGCGGGCACTGTCGACGACGCGGGCACTGTAGACGACGCGGGCACTGTCGACGGCACAGGCACGGTCGACGGCACAGGCGCTTTCACTGGTGGCGACACGATTTTTTATCAGGACGGCCCTGGAACCGCAGGTGCAAACGTAGAAATCGCGCGGGTTCGCCCACGCTTGGGTAGCTTGATAATTTTCGCGCACACGCTTTGGCATGCTGGGGCGGTCGTAACCCGTGGCAGCAAGTCAATTTTACGCAGTGATTTATTGTATCGCGAGCACACCGTCGATGCCGCCGCAGCGCCAAGCGGCTGCCACCTGGGCTATGTTTTCACGCTTGCATCTTTGGACCGGCAAACCTATGCCAGTGGCGGGCGGGACGCCAGCATTCGGCTTTGGCAAGGCGCGCAATGCGTTGGCGTATTGCACGGCCATACGCAGTCGGTGCTCAAAATCGCGGCGCTAGGCGCAGATCACCTCGCGGCGATTTCGCGCGATCACAGCGTTTC
>JANNYO010000510.1:0-5973 GCA_031410115.1 Rhodanobacteraceae bacterium
CCTGTGGAAAGCAACCCATCGGAACCCGTAAACGATGCACCCGCAACGCCGATTGCGCCCGCGGGTGTACTGCCGAGCGCAACACCGCGATGATGGCGTTGCTTAAATGGCTGTTGGCGTTAGCGCTTACTGTTCCGCTTGCGTTTATTGGCTGGTTACTGGCACGTGATCCTGGGCGTTTGAGCGTGCGCGCCTGGGGCTGGCAAATTGACACCACGCTCGTGTTGGCGCTGGCGCTGGTTGGCCTTGCCAGTTTGATTGCGTTGGCTGCTTATTGGCTGCTGTGGCGCTTGCCTAAACGCATGCTTGCCCGCCGACAGTTGAATTTGGTGGCGCAGTTTCGCCACGGACTAGAGGACTTAGCGGGCGCACGCTACGCCAAAGCGCGCCGCCGGTTGCTGGCCGCCAGTGCCGTTGCGACGAATGCGCCGCTGGCACTTTTGCATGCCGCAGGTGCTGCCGCCGCGCTGGGTGATCGCGATGATGCGCTGAGACTCGCCGAGCGCGCGCAGGCCTATCCAGAGGTCAACATTGCCGCTCAGGTGCTCGCGATGCAGCTCAAGTTGGGCGCGGGCGATCTTTCCCAGCTTGAACAATTGCAGAGCCTGAGTGCGCAGTCTGAGCACCCATTGCCGCTGGAAGTTTTGGCGCTTCAACTCAGCGCGCGCGGGCGGGCACAGGAGGCATTGCAGGCGTTGGCAAAATTGGGCAAGCGCATAGGTGCAGTGGCCACTGGCGCGCCGAGTGTGGGTAAACAATGGGCTGACATGGTGCGCCTTGGATTGCGTCAAGCGGCAACGACCGATGCATTGGCGACGCTGTGGAACAGCTTGAGTGAACCCGAACGCGCCCAGCAAGATGTCATTGCCATCTATGCCCATGCAGCGGTTCGACTTGGCCAAATTGAGCCGGCTGAAGTCACGCTGCGCAGCGCATTGAAGCAAACGCCGAGTGAAAGTTTGTGGCAAGAATACGCCGCGTTGATCGACGTATTCAGCCCAGCACAACGTTTAGACGCGCTGAAATTCGTTGAAAAAACTTTGGAGAAAACCGCTCCGAATGAGTCGCCAGCGGCGTTGTTAGCGGCGGCAAAGCTCAGCCATGCGCAGCTGTTGAGCGCCAAAGCGACGCAATATTTAAACCGAAGTTTAAGCCTTGCGCCCAGTGCCGCCGCGCTACAGACGCAGGCTGAAGTGTGCTCAGCAAGTGGCGACTTTGCTGGTGCCGCACAGGCCTGGCGGCAGGCTTTTAAAATGCAGGATGGCTGAGCAATGGATTTAAAAACGATGTTACTGCCAGGGCGTGAAACCTTATCTGGCGCCGAGCAACTTGCGCGTGCGCAGAATTTCGCCGCCGATTTGAGCCTGCGCCGCACGGTGCGCGACTACACGCCCGAGCCCGTCGCGCGTGACGTAATTGAAGCGTGTTTGCGCGCCGCTGGCAGCGCGCCCAGTGGCGCCAATCAGCAGCCTTGGCGTTTTGTCGCGATTTCAAATCCCGAGCTGAAACGCAAAATCCGCATTGCCGCTGAACTTGAAGAGCAAGACTTTTACCAACGCCGCGCGCCGGAAGAATGGCGCAGCGCGCTGGCACCGCTCGGCACCGATGCACACAAGCCGTTCTTGGAAATTGCACCCTGGCTGATCGCTATTTTTTATGAGCGTACTGGCGCCGAAATTGATGGACGCAAAGCCAAGCGCTATTACCCGCATGAGTCTACCGGTATCGCCTGCGGTATTTTGCTGGCGGCCCTGCATCGCGCTGGCCTTGCTAGCCTGACGCACACGCCCAGCCCGATGGCGTTTCTCAATGAAATTTTGGGCCGTGCCAAACATGAGGTTCCTTACTTACTTTTAGTCGTCGGTTACCCCAGCGTCGAGTGCCGCGTGCCCGAGATCACGCGCAAATCGCTCGATGATATTGCGGTGTTTTTGGAGTGACGATCCGGCATTTGTTTTGCCAAGGCAAAATAACCACAACGATCATTCCGCACTGATTTATGTTTGGAATATTCCGCCGCGCCCATCCCGCTGAAAAAGAGTTTCGTGCGCTCATTGAAAAATATGCCGGCTTGATGCGCGCGACGCTGCGTCAAATCGACCATCGCATGCCCGAAGCCGATTTGGAGGAGCTAGAGCAAGACGTTCGCCTCAAGCTTTGGCAATCGTTAGTTACTGAGGCGAATTTCGATAAGCCTGCGGCGTTCATTCGCAAAGTAATAGTCAGCGTATCCATTGATGCCGCGCGTAAGCGCCTGGTGCGCGGCAGTGCCTCAGAACACCTCGATATCACAGCACTCGAAATCAGCGACAGCCAAAGCGCCGAGCAGCTTGAACTGCGCGGCGAATTGTTTGCCCTAGCCAACCGATTAACTGCCGAAGACCCGACCGCGTCGCAGGCCTTGAGCCTATATTTGCAGGGCTTTACCACCGAAGAAATCGGCACACTAATGGGCTGGAGCGAAGCGAAAGCGCGCAACATTGTCTATCGCTATCTCGAGGATGTGCGGACGCGCTTAGGCTCTGGGCGGAATTAGTTGTACTGTTCTTGAAGCGCGCGGCTGCGCAAGATTGATGCCGTAAACTTGATTCGCAGGCGCAGCAATCCCGCATTTGTTTGCTTAGCTAGCTAACGGTCGAGCACGAACCACTGTGGCTCAACCCGCACGTCGGTAAAACGCATCTAGCTGACTAAAAACGCCCGGATAGATCGCGTTGAGATGCTCGGGCGCCAAAAAATAGTACTCGCTGGCAACTGCGAAAAATTCCGGCGGGCTGTGCGCGGCGTAGCTGTCCATTTGCGCCGTGCCATAGGCGACGTCGAGCTTTAGCGCCTCAAATGCCGTGTTGAGCGAATGCGCAAAAACCGCAGTTGACATATTCGGATGTAGCGGCGGCACGCCGTCGATGGCGCCACCGAGGGCATCAATTTTGTGCGCAATTTCGTGAATCACGACATTGCCGATGCGACCAAAGCCTGCCAGCCCGTTCTCAATATCCTGCAGCGACAGCACCACCGGCCCATGTTGCGAGGTCTCTCCAGCCATTTCTTGCTCGTACTCAATGACCAAACCGGTGCTTGCATCCACTCTCGTACGCAGCGCGCGAAAGCCTTGTGGGTATACCACCACACTGGCAAAACCCGCCAATGCGCCAAAGCCCAGGTGCAGCGCCGGCCAGCAAGCAAGTGTGGCGATCTTGATTTTTAAGCCTAAATCAATTTCCAAACCGCCCGCGCCAAAGATTTTCTTGTCGACCAAAAATTCTTTCACCAGCTGACGCAGTGTTGCTTTGTCGCCAGTCGTCAAACGCGCCAAACCCGGCACCCGATACAGCACCGCCTGAAACCACGGTTCGTGTTCTTGCCAGCGCAATTTCCCGGCACGATAGCGGCGCCATATTTCAAAAAGCCTACGCATGAGATGGTTTGTCTCTTTTCAGATGATGTGTTGCCGATCCGGTTTATCTAGGTGCTGACGTGCGGAAATCAAGGGAGGTGGGTGCAAAGCTTGGGCCGGGCCCCAACACGCCGGTGGTGGTGAAGCGATAGCCAAGAATTTCGGTTTGCCCAATTCTTTGCCCAGGCGTTGCGCCGTTCGCTGGCCTGGGCTGCGCTGTAATTTCCAATACTACCGGGCTGTCGCCATAGGAAGATGCGCCCCAGTTGAGCGTCGGGTGCGCATTAAAAATGGCCAGTCCGTCTCGTATCAATCGGCGTTGGCGGCGTTACCGGAAACCGACGAGCAAGACAATCGCAAGCAGCGCAGCCAGCTGGTAAAATCGCAGCTGGCTTGGAAAGAATTTACCGACGCAAATTGCGCCTTAGTTGGCGGTTTGGAAGGTGGGGACAACATTTGGGTAACTGAATATGCAACACGTTGCACAGCCGAGGCGACTACGGAGCGCATTGAGTTTCTCAAAAGTATCGCAAACCCTTGAGCCATAAAAAAAGGGCGCACGTTGCTGCGCCCCGAATGGCAAAACGCGTAAGCAAACACTCAGTTCAAATCAAAACGATCCAAATTCATTACTTTGCCCCAGGCTGATGCGAAGGCATGTACGAAGGCCTGCTGTGCGTCGTTGGATGCATACACTTCAGCCAGCGCGCGCAGTTGTGAGTTTGAGCCAAAGATGAGATCGGCGATGCTGCCGGTCCATTTCACGCGATTTGTTGCGCGATCGCGACCCTCCAATACGCCTACTGCCGCCGTGGTTTGCCACGTCGTATTCATATCCAAAAGGTTGACGAAAAAGTCATTGCTTAAGGTATCCGTGCGCTGGGTGAAAACGCCGTGTTTGGTTTGCGCGAAGTTCGTGTTTAGCGCGCGCATACCGCCGATCAACACGGTCAGCTCGGGCGCCGATAGCGTCAGCAGATTGGCCTGATCGATCAGCAGCTCGGCGGTATAATCCTCATGGCCTTTGCGCACATAATTGCGAAAGCCATCGCTGATCGGTTCGAGTACGGCAAAGGAGTCGATATCGGTTTGCACCTGCGTCGCGTCGGTGCGGCCTGGGCTGAAGGGCACGGAGATATCAAAGCCAGCATTTTGCGCTGCTTTTTCGACCGCCGCGTTGCCACCCAGAACGATCAAATCAGCGAGCGAAATGTGCTTTACGCCGCTGTTGAATTCTTTTTGTATCGACTCTAATTTGCCCAGAACTTTCGCGAGTTCTGCAGGTTGGTTGACTTCCCAGTCTTTTTGCGGCGCCAAACGAATGCGTGCGCCGTTTGCGCCACCGCGCTTGTCGGAGCCGCGAAATGTTGCCGCCGATGCCCATGCGGTGGTTACCAGTTGCGATACGGATAAGCCAGATGTTAGGAGCGTTACTTTTAACGCTGATACGTCATTCGCGTCAACTAAGGCATGTTCGACCGCAGGAACCGGATCCTGCCAAATCAGCACTTCGTTAGGTACCAGCTTACCGAGATAGCGCGCACGCGGCCCCATGTCGCGGTGGGTTAGCTTGAACCAAGCACGCGCAAAGGCATCGGCAAATTCTTCTGGGTTACCCCAAAAACGTCGGGCAATTTTTTCATACGCAGGATCCATCCGCATCGCCATGTCGGCGGTGGTCATCATCGGCGCGTGCCGCTTCGCCGCGTCGTGGGCATCCGGTACGGTGCTGGAGGCCGCGGGATCTTTCGGTGTCCACTGATGTGCGCCGGCTGGGCTTTTGCTGAGCACCCAGTCATAGCCAAATAGATTTTCGAAATAACCCATATCCCACTTGATCGGATTGTTGGTCCAAGCACCTTCAATGCCGCTGGTGATCGCGTGCACACCGACGCCGCTGTCAAGGGTATTTTTCCAGCCTAGGCCCTGCTCTTGCAGGCTCGCACCTTCGGGCTCAGGGCCGACATATGCACCCGGATCAGCGGCGCCATGTGCTTTGCCGAAGGTATGTCCACCGGCAGTAAGCGCAACCGTCTCTTCATCATTCATCGCCATGCGCGCGAAGGTTTCGCGAATGTCGCGCGCCGAAGCGAGCGGGTCAGGATTGCCATTCGGGCCTTCTGGATTGACGTAAATCAAGCCCATCTGCACCGCCGCGAGCGGATTGGCAAGTAAGCGATCGCCGCTGTAGCGTTCGTCGGCCAACATTTTGCCTTCTGGGCCCCAATAAATATCCGCTTCTGGCTCCCAAATATCGGCACGGCCGCCGCCAAATCCGAAGGTTTTGAAACCCATCGAGTCCATCGCAACATTGCCCGTTAGCACCAACAAATCTGCCCATGAAAGTTTGCGACCATATTTTTGTTTGATCGGCCAAAGCAGGCGGCGCGCTTTATCTAGATTGCCGTTATCCGGCCAACTGTTGAGCGGTGCAAATCGCTGCGCACCAGTACCCGCACCGCCACGTCCGTCACTGATGCGATAAGTGCCAGCGGCGTGCCAGGTCATGCGCACAAAAAACGGGCCGTAATGGCCATAGTCGGCGGGCCACCAGGATTGCGAATCAGTCATTAGAG
>JANNYO010000511.1:0-5016 GCA_031410115.1 Rhodanobacteraceae bacterium
TGGTAGGCAAGCCACACCGCACCTAGTGTTAAACAACTTCCAAAGCTTTTCCAATCAATGGGTTTTAGATCAACTATTCATTAAACAGGCAGGTGATGGTGATCGAATCATTGAAGTAGTCGATCATGTCAGCGCGCGTGATCCAGTAAGTTTGTTGCCGACCAAACACCAAAGCCTAGGTCAAGTCGCCTATTCTTATGAATATTACGCCAACGGCACACTCAAGAAAATAATTGATCCAAGCCTAAAAGCCGTTACTTTGGATAACTGGTGGCGCGGTACGCCGCAGAAGGTGACCTATGCCGATCAAAAATATACTACCGAAGAAATCGACAACTTCGGTGCCGTAAGCTCGCAAACCGACGAACTTTTCAATACCTCTACCATTGGGCGTGATAGCGCAGGGCGCATCAATAGCATCACGCATCCTGTCGGTGATTCGGTTGCTTGGAATAGCCTAAGCGCTGGCTTCGTGCAGGTTCAAAGCGCGGCATTTGGGTTGCCCGCGAATCACTGGCAACGCACCGTTACCGTTGGCACAAAAACCACGCGGCAGTATTTTGATGCGCTGTATCGCCCGGTATTGACCGAAGAATTCGACGCGAATAACCCAAACGTGACTAAATCCTATGTCACCGCACAGTTCGACCATGCCGGGCGCACTACATTTCAAAGTTACCCCGTGCGCAGCATTGTCAGCTATACCGACACCTTACCCGGCGTGCGAACGACCTATGACGCGCTCGGTCGCGCCACCTTGGTTTCCCAAAGTTCGGAGCTTGGGGATTTGGCAACCGTCACTGAATACTTGCCTGGTTTTAAGAAGCGGATTACCAATGCACGCGGAAAAGCGACGACATTTGAGTACCTGACGATTGGCGAGCCCACTGAAGAGTACCCAGTAAAAATATTGTTGCCAGAAAATGTGGTGATTGAGATTGACCGCGATGTATTGGGGCGTGTCAGGCGTATGAATCGCAGCGGCACAACGACGAATGCCACCGCCGTTAGCTCAATGCGTCAGTATTTTCGCGATGAACTCAGTCGACAGTGTGCCGTGCAAGAACCCGAGCGTGGAACGGCATATACCCACTATGCCAGCGATGGCACCGTGGATTGGACTGCAACGCTGCCGGGTACAGCGCAGTATTGCAGTGCTAGCTTCTACGCCACCATCCCCGAATCCGCCAAAACCTACAGCACCTATGACGCGCGCAAACGCCCCACCGGCGTTAGTTACCCGGACGGCACGCCCGGCACCACACTGACTTATTACGACGATGGCGCGGTCAAAACCGCCGCCTCGGACGGCACCTTGTGGGAATTTAGCTATAACAAGCGCCGCTTTTTGACGCAAGAAAAGCTGACTGTGGGGGCGAAGGTCTACACCTTGGGTTACGGCTTTGACGCCAACGCCAACGCCAGCAGCATGACCTATCCGGACGGCTTGCAAATTGATTATCTTCCTAACGCTTTAGGCCAGCCGAGCAAAGTCGGCAGCTTCGCCAGCGCTTTGAAATACAGCGCCAGCGGCGCGCTGACCAACTTCAACTACGGCAACACGCTAACCCACACCATGACGCAAAACGCGCGGCTCTTACCGGGCCGAGTGCAAGTACGCAATGCCGCAGGCACCACATCAATCTTGGACACCACGTTAAGTTTCGATGAAAACGGCAATGTGCTGGGCTTAACCGATGGCGTGGCTGCAACCAATCAAAGCCGTGCGATGACTTATGACGATTTGGATCGCTTAAAAACCGTCGTATCCAGCGCCAGCAGCATGTTTGGTAACGCCAGCTACAGCTACGATGGCTTGGATAATTTAACCAGCCTGACCGTTGCTGCCGGTCAAAAGCCGCGCACTTATAGCTACAACTACAATCAAGCCACGCAGCGCCTAACCGACATCACGAATGCCAGCAGCGGTCAAACCGCGTTTAATTTAGGGTATGACGACCGTGGCAATGTCACCAACCGCAGCGGTGCCGGCAGTGCCACTGTGGGCTTTGTGTTTGATCGCGCCGAGCGCATTCGCCAGTTTAATAGCAGCACGGTCGGCGCCTCAGAAGTCTACACCTACGATGCCAAAGGCCGCCGCGCATTGATTACCAAAGTCAGTGATGCCGCGAAAAAGCGCTATCAGCTTTACAGCGGCACGGGCCAATTAGTCTGGGAAGAAGACAGCGATGGCGTCAAAAAACGCCACGTGTATTTGGGCGGCACGCTCTTGGCGCGCGAAGAAATGGGCGGCGCTGCGGCGGCGCTGGAACCGCCAGCCAGCCTTAATCTAAGCCCGGCTGGGCAATCCGCCACCGGCACCTTCACGGCCAGCTGGCCGGCCAGTGTGGGCACCGGCTTAACCTACACGCTGGGATGGTGCGAGGCGGACAGTTTCTTTGATAATTGCATCAGTGTTTGGCAGGCCATCACGCGCAGCAATCCGAGTAGTTTGACGCAAAGTGTCACTAACGCCAGCTATGGCGGCAAAGTCATCTTTCGCGTGTTCGCCTGTTTGGGCAGCAATTGTAGCGCCGCCGCACGGGAGTCTGCACCCTATGTGCTCAGCCCGCCGCGGGTTGCAGTTGTCGCACCCAGCGGCGCACAAAGTTCTGCCTTCAGCTTGAGCTGGCCTGCGGCAATGGCGGCGGTTAGCTACACCTTGGAGGAAAGCTCGAACGGTAGTACGTGGGCTGTGATTGGTAATTTACTTACCACAAATACCTTTCTGCGCACGCCGACATCGGCAGGAAGCTACCAATATCGCGTGACGGCGGTGAATGCGGTGGGCAATCGTGGCCCAGGTGCCCTATCCAGTATCGTGAGCTACAACCCCGGCAGTGGCCCGTGCACACCGCCCGTGCCCGCAGGCTTCGCCGCCACACCGGCGTTTTCGACGACGGGCAACTTCCAGTTGAGCTGGCAGGCGGGCTGCAACACCGCAAACTACAGCATTGAAGAGCGCGTCAATGGCGGCGCTTTTGGCTTTTTCAGCAGCGTGGCAGCGCCAAATTTAAGCTTGAACGTCAGCGGCAAGCCCAATGGCAGCTATGAATACCGGATTTTGGCGTGCTCTCCGAATACCAAGAAAGTTATTTTGTGCTCTGCGGTAAGCGCGGCTATTTCGGTGCAGGTCGCAATTCCAGGGGGTATTGTGGCACCGCTCAATTTCAATTTGGGCCTGAACAGCCAGACCTATGTCGGCGGTAACTATAGCTTCGAATGGAGCGCGGTCAGTGCTGCCACCAGCTATAAAGTCTGTGAATACGACACCGCAGGCGGCGTTGCAACTACGTGTAAAACCGTCAACGGTTTAAGCTCGGTTTCGCAGCCGTTTAGCCATGGACTGAATGAGGTCTTGATCACTTTTTACTACGACGTGAAAGCCTGCACCGCAAGCGTCTGTAGTGTCGGCAGCACGCCGCAGTATTCCGTGCAAATCACCTGCCCGCCATCGACACCAAACTGCCTGCCGCCACGCCCGAATTCGACCAAAGAAGCCGGTGTGATCAGCTACATTCACACCGATCAGCTGGGTAGTCCGGTGGCGGAAACGAATGCGGCGGGAATACTAACTTCGCGTTTTCGCTATGAGCCGTTTGGGCAAAGTTTGGAAGGGAATGTGGCGCAGGGGCCCGGCTACACCGGACATGTTGCAGATGCGGCAAGTGGCCTGATCTATATGCAGCAAAGGTATTATGATCCGGTGCTTGGGCGGTTTTTGTCGATGGATCCGGACCCGGTGAATGGGCTGGGGACGAATTTTAATCGGTATGCTTATGTGGGGAATAATCCTTATAAGTATGTGGATCCGGATGGGCGAGCAGGTTCGTGCGACATGTGCTATTTCGGTGGTTCCTTGCCGGCCGGAACAAATGGCCCGGCATATGCTGCTGCACAAGCGCATTTAACGCCCGTAGCTGCAATAGGAATCGCCGCTGCTTTGACAGGGCCTGCTATTGTAGCCGGCATAGCTGAGGCGGGGGCGGGATTGGCCGTCGCCGGAAGTGTCGCAGCAACTGGAGAAATTGCGGGTGCAACTCAGATAGCGGCGGCGGCTTTGACGCCTGCTGTGGAAACAGCTGCGGCGATTGCTACGGATGGGGTTGTTGGTGGGGCGGCGGTAGCCAGCGCAATATCAAATGAGGCGGCGGTCGTTCGAGGAGGTAATGCTGCAAATCAAACGGCTGCGAAAATTGCTGCTGCCATTGGTCCTAGTCGCACGCCCGGTGTCACAGGCTTTTCCGCACAATGCAACGGAGGCACCTGCTTATCAACGCTCGGTGGCCAGTTAAGAAATGGGAAAATCGGGGTGACAACGGCAGGTGATATCCGTGCAGCAGGCGGGGATGTTGTAGCTACCCCTGGCCTCGGAAATCACGTCACAGTGACCGGGCTTTCTGGGGAGAAAGCAAGTCCACTTTTTAAAGAAGTCACAAATCCAAACCCGAAGAAGTAAAATGATCGTATCGAATACAAAGCTAATATTTGTAGACTTCGGAAATGCTGATGAGGACGGCGCTATTCGGCTGGTTACTTTCGGTACATTGCAAGATCTTTTTGAAGAAGGAATCGAGTTGCGGGAAGGTATTGTTCTGAAAATTTCGGATGGCGAGCTTATTGCGGACGCAACCGTAGCTTTTCGCGAGGGTATGTGGGTTGCGTTAATCAACAATTGGGAAGCTGACGAAGCACCGGACACGCAGAGTCCGCGCAGCAGCAAAGCACCGGACACGCGCGTTTAACCGCTATTCAACCAAAATCTGGCGACAGCCCCAAACCTGTCGCCAGATAATTAGTTATCTACCGTAATTTTTTATCAAAATCGCGCCCGGCATTTCTTAAAATCAACACCCCCAGCCGCGTTTTGCGGCAAAAAATCCTTGCATTTTCAATCAGATATTTTTCAAAACCCGAGCAAAGCCAATGCCAAACAGCGTGCGCTGCTTGAGTTCCTTGGCCTTCTCGATCAACTCCTCCAAGCTGCCGCCAACGCGCCAATAGCTGGAACCCACG
>JANNYO010000512.1:0-15533 GCA_031410115.1 Rhodanobacteraceae bacterium
AAGCAACCTACCCGAAGGCAACGCGGGCCGCGCCAATGCCTTCCTATTTGGTCTTGCTCCAAGTGGGGTTTGCCTAGCCGCAGCCTGTTACCAGGTGCGCGGTGCGCTCTTACCGCACCGTTTCACCATCACCACGCCAGCGAGTGTTCTGCTGCCTCGTTTTGCCAAAGCAAAACAAGATCTGCGTTCGGCTGTCTCTCTCTGTTGCACTTTCCGTCGGCTCACGCCGCCCAGGGGTTACCTGGCACTTTGCCCTATGGAGCCCGGACTTTCCTCGGTACCTTGCAGCTAGTAACGCGATTGCCCAGCGGACTCAGGACGGAAGTTAGCACATCAAAGCGAACTTGAGCGACAGCGTTTGCTGCCGCTTTGCGGAGTCTCGCCGCAAGGCGACACGGCAGATGAGTCTCGCCGCAAGGCGACACGGAAAAAAGATCCAAAATTCAGTTTAAAACGCGCGCAACCACATAGCTCAAAGCGCCCGATATTGCCAAACAGCCTGGAACACCAAAACTTGCCCAGCGCTCGGTCGCACCATAAATCTGGCGCCAGCCTGCGTTGATCATCAAAATGCCGAAGCAGCTGCCAACCAATACACTTAAACCTGCGCCTAAGTTGAAGGAAATTTTTAGGCAAATGGCCGCCAATAAAAAGCCGATGCCCAACACCAAATACGCGGCACCACTAACGAACACGCCAGCGTTCAAATTTTTGCCGACGCCAAACAGCGGTGACAGCACCATAAAGCCAAGCACACAGCCCACGACGCCGACCAGTTGCGCCAAGATTGTTTTGACGACGTCGATAAAACCTAGGCTGATCATGCCGCCAGACATCGCCGAGGTAATCAAATAAATTGCCAGCGAAATCGCAATTGCGCCGGTAACGCCAAACACCGCACCAACGCCGAGTGCTTTGCTGTCGCCGAGCTGACGAAACGCGGCACCTAATGAACCGATCGGATCAACCATCATCAGTTGAAAGGCGCCTAGCGCGTCCTGTGCCGCGATTTTTGCGGCATCAGCGGCTTGCTGCGCGCGCTGTTGCACATCGTTTTGCGGTGGCATGCTGTTTTGTGGCGGGGGTGGTGGCGCTTGATCCATGGTGATTCTCCGAAGTTGAATTTCGTCGAATAATTGCACAGTTAGTTTACAAATGTCAGGGTCTCGCCGGAAGGCGACACGGAAAAAAGAGTTAGCGCCCTTAAGTTTGGGGCGTACGCATTTTTTTAACCGGCCCGTATGTTTCCTCTAAGCCACCTCGTGCCCTGCTCCTGCGGCCCAAATTGCGTGCCAGCTCGCAGCGTCTAAGTTGATCGCCTGGGCTGCAAGCGCCTCTTTCATGGCCGCGATTCGGGACGACCCGACGATCGGGTGTACCAAACTTGGCAGCTTCAACAGCCACGCATAGGCCAAGGTTGCCATCGAAACCTCAAAACGCGGCGCGATTTTCGCCATCTCCGTGCGTACCCGCTGTGCTGCTGGCTCGTCACTGGTAAAAAGTCTGCCACCGGCGAGTGGCGACCAAATCATAGGCTCTGTGCGCAGCTGCTGCGCTTGATCCAAGGTGCCATCGTGCAGTGTTGTCAAACTCAGCGGCGAACACTCAACTTGATTGGTCGCAAGCACCACTCGGCTGTGCAGCAATGCAAATTGGGCAGGCGTAAAGTTTGATACGCCAAACCAGTGCACTTTCCCGGCTTTTTGCAAACGATGAAATACTTCTGCCACTTCATCTGCGTCCATTAGCGGATCAGGCCGGTGCAGTAACAAACCGTCCAGATAATCGGTGCGCAGCGCGCGCAAAGAATTCTCGACACTGTGTGCAATATGCGCCGCACTCGTGTCGTAGGCCTTGACGCGGTGCAGCGGGCGCTTGGAGCTGACCAACTGGATCCCGCATTTGCTGACCAGCTGCATGTGCTGGCGCATACCCGGTTTGAGTGCCAACGCGTCGCCGAACAGGCCTTCAACGGTGTAATCGCCATAAATATCAGCGTGATCAAAACTACTGACGCCCAACTCTACGCAGCTTTCGATCCAGGCCAAGCGCTGCGGCGCCGTCCAGCCCCAGCTGTGCATACGCCAGCAACCGGCAACGATCCGAGATAGATTCATCAACTCACTCATTTAATTTATTGGCGCCGATTTCGTTGCAGCTGCTTCAATCGTTCCCACCGTGCAAGTAAGAACCGAACCACGACCAATAAGCAGGCAAGGCCAAAAGGAAGAAAAAAATACAGCACGCGATACACCAGCGCCGCGCCTAAAAGTGTCGGCGCTGGAATGTTTGGCAAAAGCACGAGCATCGTCGCTTCAAAAACCCCCAAACCGCCCGGCACATGGCTGATGACACCAATCGCGATGGCAATCAAATACAGGCCAATAAAGCCGATAAACCTGATCTCGGTTGCGGCGGGCAGTAATAAATACAGCGCGCCGGCGGCACAGCTCAAAGATAATGTGCTGAAAAACAGCATCACCAGGCCGTCTTCTAAACTGGGAAGGGCGATATCACGGCGCCACACGTGGATGCTTTTTTTACCTATTGATAGCAGACCCAGCAGCAGGGCTAGCCCGGCAAGCAGCGCGATGCCAATCCAGTGCAGCACGCTTACTGGAATGTGTAACCCCGCAGTAATTCGGTGCGCTTCCAACACCAGTGCTAAACCCACACACAAAACGCAGCCCAATAAAAAGCCTAAACCAGCACTGCCAACCACGTAGGCCACACCAGCGGCGTTTAAACCGTGGCTAAAGTAGCCGCGCAAACGCACCGCACCGCCGGTAAAGGTTGCCATACCCAGGGTATGGCCAAAGGCATTCGCGACAAACGCGGTTTGCACCACCTGCCAGAACGGCACCGGCTTCCCGGTCAGCTTCATGCCGACCCAGTCAAATGCAGTCAGCAAAAGATAGCTCAGCATGGCAACTAACGCCGAAAGCACTAAATTGCGTATCGACATAGCGCGAACTTCAACCTTGAGCTGCGCAAAAGTGAATTCGGCGGATATTTTGTGTAACGCCACCAGCGCAAATGCAAACACCGCCAGCGTCACCAGCGCGAGCAGGCAGCTGCGCGTTTTTTCAGATAAATCCATCGTTTTAGCCTAGCACTGGGCTGAGTGGGCTGGCAACGTCACCGAGCCCACACTGACTATTCGGTCGTTGATTCCACGCCAAAACAACGAGAGTTCAACTACTGCAGCTGCAAGCGCAGCGCATCCATCTTTTTCTGGCGTATCACGTCACTGGTCTGGCTCATATCAAAACCAAATAGTGTTTGTTCCCACGAGCCATAGCCGGGATTGGGAATCATAAACCAGCGGCTGCCCCAGTAGTCCGAGAAGTCCGTGACCAGCGTGCGGCGGGCTTTAACGTCCGCCTTGTAGCCCTCGTTAAAATCACCCAAGTTGTCGCCAATCAACATCACGATACGATATTTTTTTGCCGCAATCGCGCGCCGCTGGCCCTTGCTGTCCATGCCGTTTGCTTTGTCACGAAACAAAAATGTTCCGCTGTTGCTGGTGTCGGAAAAACCCAGTTCGGCGAGATTGACGCGCGTTACTTCAGTCAGGCTGACATCGCGATTACTCAGATAAATCATGCGCACGCCGCGCGAATTGGCGAAGTTCGAAAATTCGCGCGCACCCGGCACGCTCAAGGCCACGTGTTCGTTGCACCATGCAGTGAAATCCGCCTCGGCGAACGGCGCACCGCTTTTGATCAAGCGCGCCTGAAACGCAGAGTTGTCCAGCATCGTTTCATCGACATCGACAATCACTGCCGGTGGCAGCGCGGCAAAGCTGCCGGTTTGCTCAACCGCTGCGGTCAGTGTTGGCTGCTTCAATGCCGCTTCCAACGCCACCTGTGCAAGCTTAAAGCTTTGCAGCGCATTGGCGTGATACTCCGCCGACGTTTGCTGCCAAAGCACGGCGTTTAGGTTGTCGCTCGGCGCTAACGCCGCAATCATCGGGGTCGGTGCGACCGCGCTGCTTGCAGCCACAGCTGGTTTTACGACACCCGATTGTGCGCAAGCGGTAAGCAAAAATGCGGCGAGCACACTGAGTGCACGAATAGGTTGGCTGTTCATAGGTCGGATTTTGGCAACTGATGGCGAAAGCTTAGCATGCAAAAAATTGCCTTGGCCTGTTTACCCGTAGGCAGTCGTTAGCCGCCCGGCTTTTCCATGCGACCATCCAGGTGCAGAGCAAAGCCGCGACTTGGCTTCTATCAATTGGCGCTAATGAGTTGGCTTTTCAATGCTGCAATCGTATGCAACACGCCACGCGCAACGCATGCGTTTAGTCTTCACGGCATTCTATAGTTCACGTTTTTGCAAGCGAAATAACCCACATGAGCAGCGTAGTTCACACATTCGACTCAGTTACCGCGATGCAGATTGCCTGTGCGCAGGCCATCGAGCACCAAATTCGCTTGGGCTTAGCCGAGCGCGGATACGCTTTTTTGAGTCTGGCTGGGGGTTCTGCACTAAATATTTATCACCTGCTTGCCAAGGCAGAGCTGGACTGGCGCCAGGTCAGTATCGTTCCCACCGACGAGCGCTGGATTGCCGCCACCGATCCGGCCTGCAATTTAACGCAGCTGAAAAACTGTTTTGCTGCACACCCTGGCGTCCAGTGGCACGCACTCGTTCCGGCGCAGTTGGATAGCGCCAAGCCCAGCGCGCACACCGCCATCAAAGCCTTAGCCGCGATGCCAATGGCGTTTGACGCCGTGCTGCTTGGCATGGGCTTGGACGCGCATACCGCGTCCCTTTTTCCGGGCAGCGCACACCTTACCGAAGCGCTTGAATTGGATGGCATCACCAACGCAATCGCAATAACGCCGGCGGTGTTGCCCACACAAGCGCCCTACCCGCGCATCACCCTGACGGCATCGCGCTTGACCCGCGCAAAAGCCGTGCTGCTAGCGATTAGCGGCGCCGCAAAGCGCGATGTTTTAGCGCAAGCGCTGCGAGCAGATTCAGAAACACTGCCGATCAGCCGGTTCTTGCACCGTAGTCACGCTCAAACTCAAATTTATTGGAGCCCGTAAACCCAAACTGCAGCTCTATTCCAACCAGCCATCGCGCAGCCTAATCTCGCGATTGGCGCGGGACGCGTGCTTAGGATTGTGCGTAACTTGCACGCTGGTGGAGCCCGCGCGGTGCAGTTCTTCCAGCAAGTCCATGATTTTGTCGCCCTGATCGGTATGCAGTGCACCTGTGGGCTCATCGGCGAGCAGCAGGCTTGGTCGGGTGATCAGCGCGCGCGCAACCGCAACTTGCTGCTGTTGCCCGCCAGAGAGTTGGCGCGGATACAAATCTTTTTTGCCAACAATGCCAAAGCGATCTAACATATCGGCAACCCGCCCGGCACGTTCAGCGCGCGGAATATCGCGATAGCCCAGCGGCAGATCTAAATTTTCCGCGACTGTCAAATCGTCCAGCAAGTGATAGTGCTGAAAAATAAAGCCGACGTGCTCGCGTTTGAGCGCATCACGACGTTTGCCGCTTGCTTTATGCACCGCTTCGCCGGCTAAATTGAATTCACCTTTCCAGTCTTGATCCAGCAGCCCGATGATGTTCAGCAGACTGGTTTTGCCCGATCCCGAAGGGCCGGTGATGGAAACGAATTCGCCCGTTTGAATATCCAGGTTAATTTGGCGCAAGACAAAATGCGCGCCACTGGCGAGTGGGAAACTTTTTTCTAACTGCCGCAGTTCGATTAGCGCCATGACTCATCTCCCGTGTCGCCTTCCGGCGAGACTCTTTTTCCCGTGTCGCCTTCCGGCGAGACTCTTTTTCCCGTGTCGCCTTCCGGCGAGACTCTTTTTCCCGTGTCGCCTTCCGGCGAGACTCAATTGCCTTCAATGTGTTCGACCTAGCCAGACTGGATGCAAAAGCCTTGCCAAGGCTTAAACCGGGGTTCCATCAGCTTATCGGTGCAAAACGCATCGAAATCGAAACAGATGCGCGGTGGAACTATTGAAAACGAACGCTTCGCCAACGCCCGCGCACTAATCCCGAAAGTTCTCAAACTGTAGCGGCAACTCAAGCTCAGAGCTGCGAATCAACGCCATTGCAAGCTGCAGATCATCTTTTTTCTTGCCCAAAACGCGCAATTTTTCACCCTGAATTTGGGTGTCAACTTTGAGCTTGGCTTCCTTTAACAGCGCGATGATTTTCTTGGCGAATTCGCGCTCGATGCCTTGCTTAATGGTGATTTTTTGCTTGGCTGAGCCGAGCGCGAGTTCGGCATCGGCAACGTCCATCGTGCGCACATCTATTTTGCGCGCCACCAATCTGGCTTTCAAAATATCCAGCATTTGTTTGAGCTGAAAATCGCTCGGCGCTTTTTGCAGCACCACCGATTCCTCCAGCGTGTAGCTGGCATCTTGCCCTTTAAAATCAAAGCGATTGGTCAGCTCGCGATTCGCCTGATCCACTGCGTTGGTCAGCTCATGGGTGTCAATTTCGCTGACAATATCAAATGACGGCATGGTTAAAATCCTGAAAGCAAAAAATCAAGTGCACGAACGATTGTGCTGTGTGCCGAGCTGAGATTTCCAATTGGCTTGGTCAAGGATTGCGTCGGAATTGCAGCAATCAGCTGCGCGTAAAAAACCAAGTTCTCGCGCTGTTCAGTACGTCCTCCGGTAAGCTCAAGTTGGCGGATTTTTTCGCTATGCCGTTCAGCCGCTTTTCCTGCACGTGGAACATGCGCATAACTTACCCGCACTCGCCACTCGGTTCAATACTGAAACTCGCGGAATACCGGGTCAACCGAGCCCTGCCACGCCCCGTGATACAGCGCCAACTTGCGTTCGGCGGGCGTGATCCCAGCATCGGTGAACTCAATTAATGGTTCCAAAAATATGCGCTCGTCACTACCGTTGGCATTGAGGAACGCGCGGCGCTTCAGGCCATCTGCCGCGATTGCTAGCGCATCTTTCGCCACATCCAATACGCTGCGCCCGGCAACACTGGCTTTGAAACCAAGTCTAGGCGTATCAACGCGCAGTTTTTCCCGTTCCGGCATGCTCCAGTTTTTCACCAAATCCCACGCCGCATCTAGCGCCGTTTGATCATACATTAGGCCAACCCAAAACGCGGGAAGCGCGCATAAGCGATTCCACGGGCCACCGTCAGCACCGCGCATCTCGAGATAGCGCTTGAGCCGCACTTCCGGAAACGCAGTAGTGAAATGATCTGAAAAATCAGACAACGTCGGCTTATGTCCGGGATATGCCGGTAATTTCCCGGCCATAAAATCACGGAATGACTGCCCTGACGCGTCGATATATTTGCCATCGCGATAGACGAAATACATCGGCACGTCGAGTAAATAATCGACATAACGCTCATAGCCAAATCCCGGTTCGAACACAAACGGCAGCAAGCCGGTGCGGTCTGGGTCGGTGTCTGACCAAACGTTGGAACGAAAGCTCATAAAACCGTTGGGCTTGCCTTCGGTGAAGGGTGAATCGGCGAATAGTGCCGTGGCAATCGGCTGCAACGCGAGTGAGGTGGCGAATTTTTTCGCCATATCTGCCTCCGAGCTGTAGTCCAAATTCACCTGCACCGTGCAGGTGCGCGTCATCATATCCAGGCCCAAACTGCCGCGCTTGGGCATGTAGTCGCGCATAATTTTGTAGCGCCCTTTCGGCATCCACGGCATTTCATCTTGACGCCATTTCGGCTGGAAACCCATCCCTAAAAAACCCGCGCCCAGCTCATCACCGACTTCTTTGACTTCTTTTAAATGTTGGATCGTTTCGCAGCAGGTTTCGTGGATATTCACCAACATGCCACCGCTCAGCTCGAACTGCCCGGCCGGTTCTAAGGTCACGGATGCACCATCACGTTTGAGCGCAATCAAATTGCCGCCCTCGATCACGCGTTCCCAGCCAAAGCGCGTCATGCCTTCTAACATTGCACGGATGCCACGCTCACCGGCGTAGGGCAATGGGCGTAGGGTTTCGCTATCAAAAGCGAATTTCTCGTGCTCGGTGCCGATGCGCCAATCGGCTTTAACTTTTTCGCCACCGGCTAAAAAGTTGACCAATTCGGCTTTGCTTTCAACCGGGCGTTCGTTGTTGATGCTGACAGGTGAACTCATAGATTGCGATTAGGCTTATTCGAAAAATATCGAACGTTCAGTGGGGCTGAATTTCAAAGACTCAAGCGATTACCGTTGAATTTTTAATCGCAATTGTGACGACGCGGTTACGACGCGTCGAAACTTCGTTGAACGCACTACACCGCGCGCGTGAGGACGGGGCCATACTGAAACTGATTTGGATCTTGAGTCATGGGCGAGTTTGCATACAGGCCACTGGCACCCAAAAGCTGGGCGCATACTGCGCTTGCGGCGTTCATACCCGTTTGCAGGGCGCTTTCGATCCAACCACCGCACCAGCCGATGCTGTCACCCGCCAAATAAATCGGGCCGCCGAGCAAAAATTGACCGTAAAGCCATTGATTGTATTGATCTTGCCCGGGCTGATTGAGTTTGAACGCGCCGTAGTAATGCGCTTGAGTTTGCCAATCAATCATCTGGGTGTGCTGTGGCAGGATTTGTTCGCGCAGCGTTTGGACAAATTCTGGCACCGCGTGTTCAATCGAACGCAGCAGCAGCTCGGTGCGTTCGGCTGGGTCTGTGATCGCTAAAAGTTTGGTGGAATCATCACCCCAGGTGTAGCTGATCAGCACCACGCCATAGCCCGGCTGATTATTGTAATAGTCCAAACAATACAAACCGCGCACCAGGGTGTCGGATTGAATATTAGAAGGAAGCGTACTACCCGATGCTTGCCAAAACTTGGTTTTGGTCAATACGAACAGCTTAGAAGAATTCATCAAATGCAGCTGACGCACCGCTGAGCTAACCGGCTGTGGCAAAACGTTGTATCGCGGGTCAGTGATATTCATATCGACCTGCATCGCGCGATTCGTGGTGGCAACAATGATTGCGCGAAAACTGGTCACCTTGCCATTGACCTCAAGGCTAGCGCTGAGCGAATCGGCTGGATTGCGCGCGTTCCGCTCAGGGGTTTCACGTTTGTGTAGCGCCGTCACGGCGCTGTTGTAGTGTATGCAGCTGGCAATCGTCACGCCCGGGCGATTTGGGTCCGGGCAGGCATTGACAAAGCCGCGCACGAGCTTTTCCATGCCGGATGGATAGAACTGTTGGTCGGACTCCAAGCCGTTGATGATCAGCCGGGCGATCTCGGCGAAATTGACTGAATACAGCGGGCCAAAGCCGCCCGAACCGACGCCAAGGGCACCAAAAAGCTCAAAATCATTCGCACTCCAGGGGCGATCCAAACCGTAGTCTTTGTAATTTTCGACAAACGCCTGCATGAGCGCCTGATAAAAACTGATGCCGCTGTAGCCTTGTTCGGGGCCAAGCGGGTTGCTGAGGTCATAAACAAGCTTTTGCCACATGGATTTGGCAGTGGCAAAATTCTCTGGCGTCGGTGTGTTTAGGTAGGGGGTAATCGCCGATAGCTGGGTGGCCAATGCATCCCAGCCGATGTTCACCGCGTCAAATAGCGGCGGCAGCGGCTGGGTTGGGCTCCATGGGTAATGTTGATTGCGATAGATCACCTGCGTTTGCACTTTGCCGGGGTCAGGAAATTGCCCGCCCGGCACTAGTCCAAACAAGTTCGCGTAATAACTAAAAAGCTGCTCGCACGGCGGCACGCGCATCGCCCCCATTTCAAACGCGGCCGGCTCACCCGGAATCGGATAGACGGTATCTAGACGCCCACCTGCGCGATCAGTTGCTTCAAAAATTTGCACCTCGCAGCCTAATTGCATCAACTGGTAGGCGGCAATCAAGCCAGCGGCACCGGCACCGACGATGGCAACTGTTTGCCCGGCTAAGCTGCCCGGCGCCAGCTTTTGGTTTGCTCTTAAGTAACCCGCATGATCGTACAAGATATCAACATAGGTCGAAGGCGCGGCGGGCACGGCGGCTTTGGCCTCGTTGCGTGATGGGCGGCTTTGACGTGGGGCAATAAATGACATGTGCGACTCCTATTTTGTGGTGTCAAAAAAATTTAACTTTGCGCGATTGCAGGCTCGGCGACGACCTGGTTCCTTCCACGTCGCTTGGCCTCGTACAGGGCGCGATCAGCAGCGCCAATTAGGTGTTGAACTCGGTTCAAAATTTGCGCTTTGCAAGACGCTGCGATGTAGCTGGTGCCAATACTAATGCTGACGTGTGCACTGGCGCGCGCGTAGCCATGCGGCAGCTGCATATTTTGAATCGCTAGGCGCAAAGCATCAGCAAAATCAGCCAGTTGCTGGGCGCTAATCTGCTTGATTAACACGACAAATTCTTCGCCGCCATACCGTGCTAGCAAGCCAGCGCCAGGTTGCGCCACAGCGCACATTGCGCGTGCAACCCGGCGCAAAACCTCATCCCCGGCGGGGTGCCCGTAGTGGTCGTTGTATGCTTTGAAGTCATCCACATCGCACAAGACCACAGCGATTGCGTCTGCATCTTTTTCGTACTGTTGACAGAGCAAATCAAACTGCCGACGATTCGCAATCTGGGTTAGCCCATCAATTTCCGCGAGGCGAGCGAGCGCAAGATTGGCTTGCTCCAATTCTGTGGTGCGTTCGCGCACGCGCTGTTCAAGCTCGTCGGCATACTGCCGCTGTTGGCGATACAGCGCGGCATTTTCCAGCGCGATGGCCGCCGAGCCTAACAGCATGTTGATCATTTCCAAACGCTGATAGCCAAAAGCGCCAATGACGCTATCGTTTTCCAGATACACCACGCCACGCAGCTGGCCTTGGCGCAGAATTGGACAGGCAATAACGGAGCGCACGTTGCGCCCAGCAAAGTAAGGATCTTCACGAAATGCACTACGGCGCGAGCCATCATCAAGCGCTGCCGCAAAGCCAGAGCGCGCAACGTAATTGATCATCTGCGCCGGGCAGCGAGCGTTCCCCGCCAGCGGTTCATGCACTCGGCCGCGCTCGCTATCTGCCTCGATGAAAAACGCGCCGCTCGTTTGCTCAAGCAAAATAAGTAAGCCGCGCTTGGCACCGGTATTTTCCACGGTAATCGCCAGCAAGCGCGTCAGCAATAGATCAAAATCAATTTCCGAAGCGATTGCCTCGTTGGCTTTCAGCACGCTCAACAAATCAATGCCATGGCCACCGCTTGATGACGGGTGCGCATCCAGCGTCCGCGTGGTTTGCGAGGGCGTGGCATAGGCCGAGGTCAACTGCGAATCGCGCACCTTTGCAATGCATGCGCTTCGTCGGTATAGCTGCTCGGCGTCGCGCTCCACACCGTGGGCAAAATCATCGCCAGACAGGCGCATAGCCTCGGCCAAATATTGCGTGGCTTGCGCCTGTAGCAAGGTGTAGCCGTGCAGCCGCGCATGCCGAATCGCGGCAAGATAGCCAATAGTTGCGGCATCTTTATCGCCATGCAACATCGCCCCTTCTGCGCGTGCAAGCTGCTCGTAAGCATAAAAATTTTGCGTGTTCAGGCGGCTCAACTCAGCTAAGCGCTCGTAGCTTGAAAGATACTGCGCGCACAGGCGCTGATGCTCGTCGTTCGCCTGATTCACCAATGCCAACCGGGCCATCCGCGCGCTGGCAACCGCCAACACAAACAAATGTGAATAGTTCAAAAGGAGCGTGCCGGCGGCGCCGGCGGTAAACATTGGATCTGCGCGCTCGCTATAGCTCAGGGCATTTGCAAACTCATCTAGCAGCATCGCGGTACGCGCCATTTCGGTAAGCGACTCGCAGACGTCAGTGGCGTTATTTTGCGCTTCGTAGCTTTTTAGAATCGCCTCGCAGTCCAACTGCTCACGCGCGGTATCCATCAGGCGATGTAGGCAATAGGTGCGAATTTTCGCCTGACCTAATTCGAGAGGAACATAACGTTCGCAATATTCCGCCCAGCGCTCGCAGCTTGCTAGCATTTCAGCAACGTCGGCGGCATTTACGATGTTGGAAATGTGCTGGGTAATCAAACCATAGCTGGCAAATTGCAAATTGCCGCTTTGATGCAGCAACTGATAGCTTTCGCCCGCGCGATCGTAGTTTTCCTTGTATGGCACCGTCCAACACAGCGACATGGCCTGGGCCAGCATTTTTGCGCCACCGCCGTAGTAGTCGTTGCCAAAACGGGCGTGTGTGCTGATCGCTAATTCGGCAAATTGCGCGCCCAGAGCGTGGCGATTAAACATTGCTAAGATCATCGTCCACCAGCCGAGCGCAATGCCCGCCTCGGGCGTCCAACCGGTGTTCAAAACGTGTGCCAAGCTGCGCGCGGTCACGAAGGCCAACAGCTCTGGGCGGGTGAAATACACACCGATAATGGCTTTGTCGTAAAGCCTAGAAATTTGCGCTGCGCGCGCATCTGCGTTGCCAAGCCGCGCAAATGCCGTCAAAGTTTCTGGCGCAGTAAGTTGCGCGACTAAAGTATTTTGCGCGTCGTTCAGCACCGCCATCGCATGGGTGTCGCTAGCGGGCGGCAGAATCAGTGGTGCATTCAAGGTTGCAAGGGCGCGCTGTACTTGTTCTAGTGCCGCCGCAGGGCGTCCAGAACTTTGTAAGGCTTCGCACAACTTTTCCAAAACATGCGCACTGTCCTGGGCATCGGTCGTCATCGAAAGGGCGAACTCAAACACCTGCACTGCGGCGTCCAAATCCCCGGCGCTTGCCTGGCATTCGGCAAGCAGGACATGGGTTTCCAATGACGCTTTTACAGCCGCACTGCTGCCGTCCGTTGGCAATAAGCTGAGCGCGTATCCGGCATGTTCCAGCGCAATATCATAGGCAGATTGCTGACGCGCTTCGCTCGCTGCCTGGGCATTGAGCGCGGATAGCATCGTGCGTTCTACATCATCATCCAGCAGAGTCATGCCGCGATTGAGCTGGCCGACGACATCGAAGATATTGCGCCTGGATAGTTCACGCCTCGACGGTTCGCAGCTAAATTGCTGATGCCACAGGCGGCCAATTTTTAAATGGATTTTCGCGCGCTCATGTTCGTGTATTTTTTCAAATGCGGCTTCGCGCACACGCGCGTGGGTAAATTTATAAAGCGTCCGCTCAGGCGCATTGCCCGCGTGTTGGTCATCTTGTCGGTCCGGCGATGACGTCGCCAATATGCCAATGTCAACCAGGGCGTCCAGGCAGCTACGCAGTTCTAATAAGGTAAGTTGCGACATCTGCCGTGTCGCCTGGTCGGCCGGGATTACCTGCCGTGTCGCCTGGTCGGCGAGACTCACCAAATTTCCCAGCGTATCCAGATCAAAATGCTGGCCGATACATGCTGCTAGCTGCAGGGCCTGGCGCTGAGTATCGCCAAGCGCACTGATCCGCTCACCCAGCAGCTTTAACACGTTGTCACTCAAATTTAGCTTGCCCAGTGCGGCATCGTCATACTGCCAAAGCGCCTGTGCGGACGGTTTACGCAACACTTCCGCTTGCACCAAAGATTGTAAAAATTGCCTTACAAAAAACGGGTTGCCGTGTGTTTTTTCTTGAATCAAACCGACTAACTGATGCAGTACCGGCTCGCCACCGTGCAGCTCACCCAGGCCATCGCTAACTAGGTTGGCAATTTGCAGAACCGACAGTGGCGCCAAATGCAGGCTTTGGGCGGTGATGTTTAGTTGTGCTAATTGGGCCCGCCACTGCGTCAGCGTGGCTGCACCCTCCTCATCACGCGCAGCGGTAACCACCACGCACGGTGCTAGGTCACTGGAAAGCAATTTTTCGACAAACTGCAAGCTTGCGGCGTCCGCCCACTGTAGATCATCCAACGCAATGACCAGTGGTGCCTGTTGATTCACAGCGATCTGCAAAAAACCACGCACCGCCAGCTGAAAGCGCGCTTGCTCGGCACTTGCGCCCAGCGGCATTAATTTGGGCGCGGGGCCCATTATTTTTTCTAAATCGGGTAGTAAGGTGGCTAACACGCCCGCGTTAATTCCCAAATTTTTCTTCAATGAAGCACGCAATTTGAGCAAATCTTGCTCGTTTTGCCCCAGCCAGCTGCGCAGCAGTCGACGAAACGCATGCACTAGTGCGGCATAGGGCGAGTTTTGCTCCAAGCGTTCGCAGCGCCCCAGGCACAGCACAGTCTGTGCTGGCAAAGCGTCGGCAAATTGCTGCAGCTGGCTGGACTTGCCGCAACCGGCCAAGCCGTGCAGTGCTAGCCAAATCGGGCGTACTGACGTTTTCGCGGCCGCCAGCGATTGCAGCAATGCAGCGCTCACCGCTTCGCGCCCATAGAGCGATTCGGCGTGCGCCATCGTTTGCAAATGATCCGCGTTGCCAAGCGCAAATGTTCTCAGCGCGCCAAACTCTTTCCAATGTGCCGCCATCAGGTCTAAATCATTTAAAACGCTGCGCGCGGTTTGATAGCGATCCACCGGCGATTTCGCGGTCAGGCGCGCAATCAATGCTTCCAAAATCGGTGGAAAATCCGGAACGTGCTCGGCCAGACTGATCGGCGTCAGGGCAAAATGTGCGTGCAGCAAGCTCGCGTCATCAAGCCCGGGAAACATCGTGCACGCGCACGCCAACTCGTACAACGTCGCGCCAAAGGAATAAAGATCAGCGCGGTGATCAACACCCGCACTGGTGCGGCCAGATTGTTCCGGCGCCAAGTAAGCCAAAGTACCAATCGCACGGTTTGCTAGTTCTGGCGCCAGACCCGGCGTGCGCGCCAGCTCCAAGTCGGTCAGCTTAATCGCGCGCGATTGCGGCTGAATCAACACGTTTGATGGATTGATGTCGTGGTGTACCAAATGATTGTGATGCAGCTCCACCAGGCCACGCGCGATTCCAACCGCGACATCCAGCAACGACGCAATGTCCAGTGCGCGCCCACCAAAATAGCGGCGCAGACTGATGCAATCGTCATCTTGGTAAATCAGCACATGGCGATGCCCGTGGCGCGCGAGTTCGAGCAGTTTGACGGTGTGTTTGAGATCTAGATTTCCCGCAACTTTAAATTCGCGCTCAAAGCGCGCCAGCTCGAGCGCATTGGGGAATTCGTTGCGTACCAGCTTGAGCACCACGCGCGCGCCATCAGCGATACGTCGCGCACGCAGCACGGTTGAGGAATGCCCCTGGTGTAATTCCGACTCAATTAGGCAACCTGCAACTTCATTCATGTGCGATTTCTGTTGTTTGGACAGCTTGCCTGAGTTTGACTGTTTGTATACAACTGCAAATCAAACGATACGCCTAGTCGCAATTTGTCACATATTCAATCCAGCGCGCAGCGCATAGAACTGCGCGACAAATTGATCAAAACGCGCCTCGGCAATCGCCGAGCGAATGCCCTGCATTAACTCTTGGTAGTAGTGCAAGTTGTGAATAGTGTTTAGCCGCGCGCCCAATATCTCATTGCACTTGTCCAGATGGCGCAAATAGCTGCGGCTAAAATTTTTGCAGGTGTAGCACGTGCATTCTGGGTCAATCGGCTGGGTGTCAAATTCATGTATCGCATTGCGAATTTTGACTTGACCAAAACGGGT
>JANNYO010000513.1:0-4496 GCA_031410115.1 Rhodanobacteraceae bacterium
TGATGGATCCGGCCACCGTCAGCGCGTTAACCGCAGCGGCACTGGCGAATCAATTTTCTGAGTTGCGTGCGTTACTGGCGCAAAAGCACGCGATGTTCGGTGCCGGGCCACAGTTTCGCTATTGGGAAGGTGTACTTGCAGCGCGCGAAGGCCGCTTCGAGGCGGCATTGTCGCTATTGGAAGATGCTGCTAACCGTGCGCCGCGCATTCCCGCGCCACGCTATGAACTGGGAAATGTGCTCGGTGCGGTGGGTCGGTTCGCGGATGCTGCGCTGGCATTTGAGTCGGCTATTTTGTTGAACAAGAACTTCACCGCCGCGTGGATCAACTTGGGCAAGGCGCGTTTAAGCCTAGGTGAAATCGCGCGCGCCGAGCATGCGTTAACCACGGCGATGTCGCTGGATCCAAACCGCGTGGAAATTTGGCAGGCTTTAGCCAAGGTGCATGTACAGGCGGGTTTTCCCGAGCGTGCAATTTCAGTTTTACAAGATGCACGTGGACGCTTTGGTGCCCAAGCAAATCTGGATGCCGAACTGCTGCAGGTGTTGCTTGCGGCGGGCAAATCTAACCAAACGGTCGAGCTGTTGCAGGAGATATTGCAAACAAATCCGAATGACCCGATTGCAGCGTATTTGCTCAGCGCCAACAATGGCAGTGCGCCGCTGCGCGCCGCCCCAGACTACATCAGCGCGTTGTTCGACAATTACGCCGGGCACTACGATTTGCATATGAAGGCAATGCAAAACCAAGCGGTAACGTTGGTTGCACAGGCCGTGCGCCAGCATAAACCTGCGCCCGCCAGTGTTCTGGACGTGGGCTGTGGTACCGGGCTTGCCGCGCTGGAGTTGCCCGGTTACACCCTAACGGGCGTGGATTTATCGAGCGCGATGTTGGCGCAGGCGCGCGCGGATGCGCGTTCAAATAAATCCAATGGTTACATTTCCTTGGATCAGCAAGATTTGACCGAATTTTTGGCGCAAAGCACAAGCGCGCGTTTTGACGTGATGATGGCAGTCGACACCCTGGCGTATTTCGGCCCGCTGTTGGATATTTTCAAACAGGCCAAGCGCGTACTTGGCAGCGGCGGCGTGCTGTGCGCGAATCTGGAAACCGATGCCAGCGTGCGTGAATATGCCTTGCAAGCGAACGGCAGCTTTGTACACAGCGCACATTATTTGCGCACCTGCTGCCAGCAAGCGGGACTGAACGTGATCAGCCTAGAGGCGATTGAAGCTCGCTTTGAGGGTGGTAAAAAGGTTGGCGGTTTGCTGTTGGTCGCGGCGGCGCACGGTGCTGCCCCGCAGCAAGCGAGTTCGTAAAACGGGGCGGTAAACCACCCATGTCTTGCACCAAAGATTTTTCCAGGAATCTGCTGCACTGGTTTGATCGGCACGGCCGCCACGATTTGCCCTGGCAACATCCGCGTTCACCGTATTTTGTTTGGCTGTCTGAGGTGATGTTGCAGCAAACCCAAGTGGCGACGGTAAAAGGCTATTTCATTCGATTTGTTGCGCGTTTTCCGACGCTGCCAGCGTTAGCGGCGGCTGATTTGGACGCGGTGCTGAGCCTTTGGGCAGGTCTTGGCTACTACAGCCGGGCGCGCAATTTACATGCCTGCGCCAAGCTTTGCGTTGCCCAGCATGCGGGTGATTTGCCCAACACCGCCGAGCAATTGATCGCACTGCCCGGGATTGGACGCTCCACCGCAGGCGCGATTTTGGCGCAGGCGTTTGGGCAGAAAGCGGCGATTTTGGACGGCAATGTCAAACGCGTGCTGGCGCGCGTTACCGCAGAACCGGCTTGGCCTGGTTTGCCAGATGTGCAGCGCGCGCTGTGGCAGGCTTCTGAGCAGCGTTTGCCGGAAGCTCGATTTGCCGACTACACCCAAGCGCTGATGGATTTGGGTGCCAGCGTTTGCACGCCGCGCCTTGCAAAGTGTGATGTTTGCCCGTTGACGAACGATTGTCAGGCTGTGCGCTTGGGTTTGGCGCAATCATTGCCGGTGAAGCGTCCCAAAAAACCCAAACCGACGCGTTTTGCCAATTGGCTGTTGGTGCGCGACGCGGATGCACGCATATTATTGATTCGTCGCCCAGAGCTTGGTATCTGGGGCGGGCTGTACGCATTTCCGCAGGCTCAAGATGCGCAAGATTTTTTTGCCCAGGCTTTGCCGATTAAAAACTTAGTTTTACACGCACCATTGCCAGATGTGCGCCATGTGTTTACCCACTTCACCCTAATTGCTACGCCAATTCCAGCGCAGGCGCGTGCCGTTGACGGGTTAGCGCAAGCCGGTTTTGTTTGGGTCAGGCGCGACAACGCCGCCGGTCTGGGTCTGCCAGCGCCGATGCGGCGACTATTGGATGGCTACTTTGATGTCGTTTGACCGTTTTTGCTCGGTGTCGTATTGCCGCGACGCGGGGCGGCGACGCATGAATCTCGTCTTTGCGACTGGGCGCGCTAAGCTCGGCAATCTTTAAATATAAAAATAGGCACCGACTTTGGGCGCTCTGTACGGCGAAATTTATGCGGACTGGCAAACGCCGATTGACCCGCGTGCATTGGCGCAAACCGCGGCGTTGCTCAGGCATCGGGGTCAGGCTGGGCAAACGATGCGGGTGGCGCCGGGCGCTGGGTTGATTTGGTTGAATGCGGGCACGCCAAACGATGCGCTCGTTGACGGTCAGCCTTGGGTGGACCGGGATCTATGGATCGCATTTGACGGTGCGCTGCACAACCGTGCGGCGCTATCTGCAGAATTTAAACTGCCGGCAGAAACCCGAGTCCTGGCGCTATTGGTGAATGGTTGGCGGCGCTTGGGCGTGAAGCTCGCTGCGCGACTAGAGGGCAATTTTGCTTTGGTCGTAGTGGATTTTGCCCAACGCAAAGCGCTGTTTGCACGTGATCCACTGGGCGCGCGTGCGCTGCACTATCGCTGGGATGCAGCAACTGCCAACACCCCGGCGTGCCTGCGCTTTGCCAGTGAACAACATCCGTTGGCTGCGCGCGCGCAGGTAAATTCAACGCCAAATGATGCGGCAATCGCGCACTATTTCGCCTACGCGCGCGTGCCGGCGGCGCAGACATTTTTCGCTGGTGTGCAGACCTTGCCAGCCGGTGCCACTGCGGTTTTGTTGGATGGCAAATTTGCCGTCACCGAACATGATTTTGTCGTGCCCGCGCCGATCCGAAAAATCAGTGACGCCGATGCGATCTTTGAGCTGCGCCACTTGCTTGATGCAGCGGTCGCTGCACACACGCCCAGTGCCGGTCGGCTGGGCATTAGTCTGAGCGGCGGCTTGGATTCCAACGCGCTTTTCGCGATCTGCGCGCAGCAACTTCCCGCCCGACAACTGTGCGCGCTGAGCTGGCGATTCGATCAACACACGCAGTGCGACGAAGCGCAATTTTCCGCCCAGCATGCCAGCGAGCGTTCTGTCGAACGTGTGCAATTTGCCGCTGACGCGCTGCACGTTTTTTGTGATGGCGCTGGGGTGCAGCGATTGCGTCCGGTTAGCCTCAATACGCCGCGCGCGAACATCTACCGGGAACTAAAATCGACGCTGTACGCGCACGCTGCGGCCGCTGGAGCGCGCACTGTTTTCAACGGTGCATTTGGCGATCACTTGTTTATTGACGCAAATGAATGGCTAAGTGACGCGCTTGCGCGGCGCGATTTTGCCCCGATTTTCCCGGAAGTTTTTTGGCGCTTAAAACGCGAGCCGCGCCTGTGGCGTGATGCCAGCGTGCGCCGGATGCTGCGGCGCACGCTGGCAATGTCACGTTTGCCGACGCCCATGGCAGAACTGACGCCATTTGCCAAATCGCAGCTGCACGCATGCGGCGACGCCCTTGAAAGCCAGGTGCATGGCCTGCGCGCGCGCCAGCTTGAGCTTTGTTTTGCAGGCGGCGCGCAGTTCGCTGCCAGTGGCGAGGCGGAATTTGCCGAGCGTTTTGCAATCGATTTGTGCACGCCCTATCGATCGCCTGCGCTGCTGCGTTTTATGTTGACTTTGCCGGTGCACTTGACGCACCGGCGCGGCGTCAGCAAGTGGATTTTGCGCGAAGCGATGCGCGGGCAAATGCCGGAAATGATTCGGGTACGGCCAAAATCAAGCAGTTTGCAGCCTTTTTTTGATGCAGCGTTGGCCGGCCCAGCGCGCGCACACGCCCACGACTTACTGTTTTCCGCCGCTGCCGATTGGCCCCGTTTTTATCACCGAAGCATGATCACCGCGCTGTTTGAGTCTCGCGGAAGCGGTACGGCAGGTGAGTCTGTTGACCGAACAGATTCGCAAAGTGCCATGCTGTGGACTTGCTTGGGCTATGAGCTGTGGCGCCAAGCGCACGGCTGGCGCTAATTTCCCCTTCCGACGCGACGCGATGACGAACTTGAGTCTCGCCGGAAGGCGACACGGCAAAAAGAGTCTCGCCGGAAGGCGACACGGCAAAAAGAGTCTCGCCGGAAGGCGACACGGCAAAAAGAGTCACACCGC
>JANNYO010000514.1:0-1989 GCA_031410115.1 Rhodanobacteraceae bacterium
GATTCCGCCGAAGTGATTGCCAAACGCATGCGCAACGCCGTGGAGGAAATGCGCCACTGCGGCGAGTTTGATTTCATCGTAATCAATGATGCGTTTGATGCCGCGCTCAACGAGTTGAAAACCATCGTCGCCGCCTGTCGATTGTCCGCCGTCGTCCAGCAAAGCCGACACCAAGATTTAATTGCACGCTTGGTCGACGAAAGCTAGCGCATCGAAATAGCCTGCGATGCCCGGGAAAGCCTACTTTAGCCACCACCCAATCCGCCTGGCAACGATTGCAGATGCGCAGGCTCTACACGTACTAGAAAATCTGAGCTTTCAGACGGATCGTTTGTCATTGCGGCAAATTCGTCGGCATTTGCGCAGTCAAACGGCGGCGCTGCTGATCTCGGAAAATCACGGCGAAGCGCTTAGCGCTGCACTCATTTTTTTTCGCCAGACGAAAGGCGCCGCTAAATCCGCACGGCTTTATTCCTTAGCCGTAAGTCCTAACGCACGCGGGCAAGGCTTGGGCAAAGCGATCCTGTCGGCTGCAATAAAACTGTGTGCGCAACACCGCGCGTCCAGTATTCGCTTGGAGGTGCGCGCCGACAATATTTCCGCTATTGCGCTTTACCAAGCATTTGGCTTTGCCAAGATATGCGCCCTGCTCGGCTACTATCAAGACGGTGGTGATGGCGTCCGGATGATTTTAAGGCTGGGATGTTAAACCATCAATCGCGCAGCGCCGTCAACGGATCCGTCAAGCTCGCGCGCCACGCTGGAATCACCGCTGCCAGCACGCACACCAGCTGCATCAGCAAAACGGCACCCACGGCGCTGCGCCAATCGAACCAATGCACGGCGTAGAGTTTGTTGGCAACCAATTCGCTCAGCAGCGCGCCGAGTACCAAACCGGCACTTGCGCATGCACCGCTGAAGCGTAGGTTTTCAAACAGCACTTCGCGCAGCAGGCGTTTGGGTTCGGCGCCCACGGCCAGCCGCAAACCAAATTCACGCACGCGTTTGGTGACGGAATAGGCGCTTAGGCTAAACAAACCCAGTGCCGTCGTCAGTACTGAAAGTGCGGCAAAAAGAGTCAATACGCGGCTTAAATTGATGCGGTCTTGAATTGAGGCGTCGCGCAATCTGGCACCATTGAGCGCCCCGGCTAGCGGTACGTTTTGGTCGGCGCGGTGCACGATTTGGCGGATCTGATCCTCGATGCCTGCGGGCGGCGTGTTGCTTTGTGTGCGCACCAATAGCGAAACTTCGTTAAGCGGCTGCAGCGCCATGGGGGTGTACAAATCTGGCTCGCTTGGCTGGCTGAGCGCCTGCTGTTTAAACGCCGGTAGTACGCCAACGATGCGCGCATTGTGACCGATCACCCGGCGATTGATCGGGTTAACGCCGGGCATAAAGCGCGCAACAAAACTTTGATTGACCGCAACCTCTTGCGCAATATCGGTTTTTTCATTGGCATCATTGCGGCGCACGATCGGCAGGCGTCCGGCAATCGGTTTTAGCCCGAGCGCATCGAGATAATGGCTGTCCACCGCGCGCAGCTGGGCGTAGGGCAGGGTGCCGGACGCATCCGCGTGTGCGCCATCCACGGCTAGGTTGACGCGCTTGCCGCGCGGTTCGTTGGCTTCGCCCAATGGCACATCGCTGGCAAAACTTGCCGCACGTACGCCAGGAATTTTGGCGACTTCGCGCTGCACGGCATCCATGAATTCAACGTTGGCTAACACTGCAGCCAAGTTTTTTTCCGGCTTGCCCGTGTCGGAACGATTCGGCAGCACAATTTGCGCGCTCCACAAATGCGCAAGATCAAAGCCTGGGTCGACTTGGTTTAAGTTGTGCAGCGTGCGCACCAACAGTAACGACAACAAGATGACTGCGGTTGCCGCGACCAGCTGAAACGCCAGCGCCGCGCGGGCAAAGTGCGCGCCAAAAGTGCTCAGGCCGGCGCGATCATTTCGGTTTAAATTAATCCGCCGCAAGATCGCC
>JANNYO010000515.1:0-5065 GCA_031410115.1 Rhodanobacteraceae bacterium
AATTTTAGCGACGATTGCGGCAGTGATTGCATCGCAGGCAGTAATTACCGGCGTGTTCTCAGTCACGCGCCAGGCGATTCAACTCGGCTTGTTACCACGCATGGAAATCGTGCACACCAGTGAAACGGCGATGGGGCAAATCTATGTGCCTGCGGTCAATTGGATGCTAATGCTGTGTGTGTTTGGCTTGATCTTGTCGTTTAAATCCTCCAGCGCAATTGCTTCGGCGTACGGCGTGGCAGTGGCATTAACGATGGTGCTGGAACTTGGCCTGCTGTTTGTTGTTGCCAAGCTGGTTTGGAATTGGGGCAAGCTTGGAATATCAATGCTGGTGTTTTTTATGCTGGTGGATTTGGTGTTTTTTACCTCAAACGCGATCAAAATTCCGCAGGGCGGCTGGTTTCCACTGGTCATGGCCTGCTGCCTGGTGATTATTATGAGCACGTGGCGGCGCGGGCGAAAACTGATTGCGGAGGCGATCAAAAATCAAAGCATGCCGCTCGATACTTTTATGATGGCAACCGAGGGCGTACCACGCGTAGATGGCACCGCGATTTTCTTGACCCGCACGCCCGAGGGAATTCCGCACACGTTGCTGCATAATTTAAAGCACAACAAAGTGCTGCATAAGCGCGTGGTGTTGCTCAGCTTAGTGGTTGAAGACGTCGCGCGCGTGCCGGATGAAGATCGCGTTGAAGTGGTCGAATTTGGCCAAGGTTTTTATCGCGTGGTGGCGAAATTCGGCTTTGTTGAAGACACCGAAGTGCCGCATGTGCTGGGGCTTTGTAAAGCTCAAGCGCTGGATTTTGACATGATGGACACCACCTTCTTCTTAGGTCGCGAAACCCTGTTGCCAAGTAAAAAACCCGGCATGGCGATGTGGCGCGAGCACCTATTCAGCTGGATGTGGAAAAACGCCACGCGCGCAATGGACTTCTTACGCTTACCGCCAAATCGGGTGGTGGAGTTGGGTACGCAGGTGGAGATTTAGGACTGATTTGGCCAGGTCGTACAAATCTCCGGCAGCCTTATTTTGCGCGGCGAGCGTGTCGCTTTTTTGGCGAGCACAGCGCTGTTTACGGTTCCCTATATATGTGTTCAGGCACACGTTGACTCTAACCAACGAACTGCGCCAGGATAGGTGCTATGGAAACTCAAAATTTAGACGTTACGTCTCTGCACCTTGACCCCAAAAACCCGAGGTTGCCAGAGGGCATCGCTGGCGGTACTCAGTCGAAAATTCTCAAGCATCTCTTGGAAAATGAAGCGCTTGAGGAACTCGCCCAATCAATGGCGGACAGCGGATTTTTTCCAAATTACCCACTGATCGTTTTACGGAAAGATGGCAAATTAACCAACGTTGTTGTCGAAGGTAACCGTCGGCTCGTCACACTAAAAATTTTGGTTGGAGAGGAAGTCTCCACAGGACTCAGTCTTCATTCGACCATCGAACTTTCGTCTACCCGCAAAGCATCCCTTCAATCAATTCCCTGTGTAATCGTGGATTCTCGCGATACGGTGTCCAACTATATTGGTTTTCGCCACATTGGTGGACTAAAACTCTGGCCGCCAGAAGCAAAAGCACGTTACGTGTGGTCAGAAATTGAGCGGTTGAGAAAGGATGGCGTTCACGAACCGTTCCGTGACTATGGGCGCCGCATAGGCAGCAATGCACTGGGTGTTAGAGCTGACTACGTCGCTCTTGGCGTACTAAAATCTGCGCAGCACGAGGCGTCAATTAAAACGCATGCCCTGCAGTCAGATCGTTTCGGGGTTTGGAAGCGCGCACTTAATTTGCCTAGCGTTCGTGAGTTTATTGGGCTTAGCGACGCGCAAAGCTATTCAGATGTGCAACATGCGCTAAGTGGCCTTAATTTAGCTAATCTGAAGCAAGTTATTTTTGACTTGAGTCCGGGCGCGGAGGGCAAGTTGCCGCTCATACGTGACTCACGTCAGCTAGATGATTACGGACGCATATTAAAAAACCCAATCGCAATGAAAGTATTGCGTAAATCCAAGGACTTCGACGCAGCGCGTCAAATTGTTGTTGGCGGCTCTTGGCCGGAGAAAATTGAAAAACTAGCTCGGGTGATGGACTCCTTGGTCCATGAAATTGCTTATGCATCGGAGGAAGCCGATGTACCCGGGGACTTGCTAGCTACCGTTGAGAAATTAGCAACGCTTTCGAAGTCACTCGTGAGCTTGGTTTGATCGAGTTGCATGATCGTCGAAGTAGCCAATGGAGTTTTATCGGGCAGGTGACCTGCGCTAACAGTGATGAGTGGCAAAAAAAGTCGAAGGAACCTCGAGCAGAAGCTTGGAAAAAATATCTGGGCCTTTCGTTAAAGCCCCAAATATTCTTGGCAGTCCCGCACCATGCGGAACAGCTCGTTTTTAGACAGTTAGGAGACGATGTCGTTTTACTGGATCGTATTCGGTTGGCAAATTCTAGAAAGAGTCCTACTGCAGGGGAACGGAAACTTCTAACCGCACTGCGTCGATGTGGAATCGAGTTGGTTGGTTGAGTCTGGGTTTATTCAATAGCTATATCACCGCGCTTTTTGCCCTGCGCTAATTTTAATCAGCTGCACGCGCAGGCCTTCAACGCTGCTGATGAATTCAGGCGAGGCGATTGGTTCGTTAATTGGATCTAAAGCCAATGCGCCGACAATCGGTAGAATGCCGTGTGCGCAGGCGCGGCCGGCGTGTTTGCTCAAATACGCGGCAGCATCCGCCAAGCCAATCACGTGATCGACGCTGAAACGGGCGCCACTGGCGGTCAAAAACGACAGCGGTGCGAAACCAATCGACGCGCTGATATGAATCGATTTGCCTTGCCCAATCGGAATCGCGTCGGTGCCAATCACGTCTAGCAATCGCGCTGCTAAGGGTGCGGCCATATCTTTGCCAACATTGCGTGCAACCAGCAAAAACTCTTCGCCGCCCCAGCGTAAAACCGCATCGCCAACGCGCATGAATTGGCGCAATCGATGCGCCACTTCAATCAGTACCGCATCGCCTGAGTCATGGCCGAATTCATCGTTGACACGTTTAAAGTGATCCAAATCCATTAAAAAAAGCGTGACGCCGTCATCGTGTGCCATTTTCGCGTCAAAATTACGCCGTTCGATTTGCCGCGCGGGGGGAGCTTGATCGATCTGGGTGAAATCCAGAAAAGTGCGCAGGAACCGTCGGTTATGTAAACCGGTCAAAGTATCCGTCACTGCCGACACCGCGAGGTCGTGGTTGAGCAGTTCTAGCTCATGTTTACGCGCTTCAATTTCTTGATTGCGTTCCGCCAACACCCGCCTAGATTCGAGTAATTCGGCAAATGCTAATTCGCGTTCTCGCAGCGCGCGATAGCCATTGACGTGATAGCGAATGCGCGCGCTCAGCTCCAACACGCTTGGCAGTTTGACGACATAGTCATTGCCGCCACGGGCGAAAACTTCGGCCTTGGTAATCGGCTCTTCCGCCGCACTGAGTACCAATACCGGCACCTGCGCCAGATCAGGATGCGCGCGATAAGCGCTGATTAGATCTAAGCCATCGATCTCGTCTAGCTGTAAATCCTGCAGGATCAGCTCTGGTGCGAGTGCTAAAGCCGTTGCTAACGCCTGGGTGCCGTCGCGTTCGGTGTGCAGCTGAATGTCGGGGCAGTCCGCTAACAGGCGGCGCACGGCGGCGTGAATAATTGGCTGATCGTCGACGAGCAACACCCGCAGAACCGAATGCGTTTCAGAGCTTGAATTGTTAGCACTCATGTTTTTCCCGCAATATCGCGCTGATTTGTTTGCCCATCGCTGCGGGATTCAACACATACTGGGCCGCACCGCATGCAATCGCAGCGCCGGGCATGCCGTGCACTACGGCACTTTGCGCATCTTGTGCATAGGTCTGCCAACCCCGTTCGCGCAGGCTGCGTAGGCCGTGCGCGCCATCGCTCCCCATACCCGTCAGTAAGACTGCGATTCCGGCTTTTCCATGCTGGCTCAGGCTTTGAAACAAGGGTTCGACTCCAGGTATGTGGGCATCACGTGCATCGCCGGGCTGAAGTATGAGTTGACCGCAAGCGCTTAGGCCTAAGTGTAGCCCCGGTGGTGCGATATGCACGTGTCCAATGCGCGGTGTAGCGGGGCCCACGGTCAAATGTGTCGGTAACTGACATTCGCTGCCCAGCCAGTCGCTAAAACCTTGTGCATAGTCCGCGTCAATATGCTGCACGATCAGTACCGCGAGCGGCAGCGGTCGTGGCAGGGCATTGAGGAGCGTGCGAATTGCGCTCGGCCCGCCGGTCGACGCGCCGATCGCAAGGATGCGCGGCGGCAACGTGGTTGCAGCGGTCGCGCTCGACGGCGTCTGTTGCGCCGGTTTTTGCGCCGAAGTTGGTGCCAAAGTCGGGCGTTCCGCCATCGGCGTGGGCGCGGCTTGCGCACGCGCCAGCCAACGCTCAAATTGCAGGGTAAATTGCTGCGCTCCGCGCAGCTCACCGGTTTCGTCAATCCAAGGTGATCGCAGTGCGTCGCTGCCAACATCGCCGCCCGGCGCGATTAAAACTGCCACCAGCACGTTGCGCAAACGCAGTTCACGTGCGGCGGATTCAACACCGGGTAAATCCCGGCTTATTAGACACAACCGGGGTGGCGAGTGCGTGATTGCGGCGCGTAAGTCGGCGAAATCGGGTGCATAACAGTCCAGCATGATTTTGCCCAGCTCAGTATTCGCCGCGCACAAGCTCAAGCTACGCCGAATAGCTTCGCGCTGAATGCGTGAGGTGCTAACCAAGGCAATATGATGTACCTCAGGTGGCGCTACCACCGGCATATCGTCCGGCGTTCGGCGCGCTGACTTCGGGTGGTAATGCGTCATTCGCCCGGTGCACCTATTAAATCAATCACTGCCGCCAAGAAGCGCTCATCGCCAAAATCGCTTTTCGTGAGGTAACGATCTGCGCGCGCTTCCATGCCGCGAGCGTGATCCTCGGCGCTGTTGCGGTAGGAAACAATAATGATCGGCAAACTGTGCAAGCGCGCATCCAGTCGAACCGAACGGGTCAACGCCAAGC
>JANNYO010000516.1:0-1350 GCA_031410115.1 Rhodanobacteraceae bacterium
AGAACGCGCATTGGAAACGACCGGTCCAATTTTTGCGTCACAGCAGCAAACTTGCTTTGAGCTGCGCGCAATGCAGTTAAAAGTTCAGCGGAATATTGTTCAACGGTATCGACAATTAATTGCTCGTCGCGCCGAGGAAAACGCATATCTCGAGCTTTTGAAGAAAGGCTTATTAGTCGTTGCGCTTCAATAAAATGCACTTTTAAAAGCGTGTTGGATAATTTAGTCGGAAACTTGCTAGGCTGGTTAAGATCCGAATCCTCTAGGAAATTTAAATCATTAAAATCAGCGTGCGTAGAATCAAAATCAAAAGAGGTTTCAACGTTTGCATACTTAGCCAAGACTTCCAATGCATTTAGTTTGCTCTGCGTGCGCATGTCAAGCCAGACGCCCGGACTAATTTTAGTAAGAAAAGGCAATCGACCCAAGTTCATAAGTGTGCGCTCAATATTTTTTTCGTCACCATCAAATGACCAAATGCGTATGGAATTGCCTTGTTTAATTTGCTCAACGTACAACTTAACCGACTTAATTGATTTTATAGCTTTAGCTGATTGTCCAATTTTTTTAGCACTAACCGCACGCAAAACGCTTCCATCCATAAAGACGACTTCAAATCGCTCAAAAGGTGTCGTTAAAAACGCCAAATAGTTGCCTAGCAATAGCGCGTTGGTTAATCGCAGCAGCGCCGTTTTACCAACGCCATTGGGGCCATGGATAATGGTGATGCGCTCATCGGCATTAAGTACGACGTCGTGGTCATAGACGCCGAACAATTTGCGTGCGTGGATGGATTTAACGCGGTATGCGGCTTCATTGGTCATTGCGAACCCAAAAAAATGTACTGGCTGGATATCGCAGTGTATCGCCAACCGAGTGCGTTTAACCCCGCACGCGAAAATCCACCGCCGCCAACCGGTCATTCCCATCTGGCCCCGGCACACTCAAACGCGCGCGCGGCGGCGCCGTTTGGCTAATCACTTTGCCGCCGCGCAGCACGTGTGTACGGGTGGCGCGCAGGCGGATCGCTTCTATTGGATCGGCGGCGTCTAAAATCACCAAGTCGGCTTTGCTGCCGGGTTTGACGCCGTAATTTTTCAGCCCCAGGATGCGTGCCGGGGCTTCCGTTACCGCATGAAAACATTGACGCATGGCCGCTTGTGAGGTCATTTGTGCGACGTGTAAACCCATGTGCGCGACCTCTAACATGTCCGCCGAGCCCAGGCTGTACCAAGGATCCATCGCACAATCGTGGCCGAAGGCAACTTCAACACCGTGCGCCAATAGTTCAGGCACGCGGGTCATGCCACGGCGTTTCGGGTAGCTGTCGTGCCGGCCCTGTAAGGTGAT
>JANNYO010000517.1:0-6217 GCA_031410115.1 Rhodanobacteraceae bacterium
AGCGCACCGAACCGGCGCGATCCCAGACCACATAACCCGCGCCCAGCTGGCGCATCATCATCAGCATATAAAACGGATCTGTCATCGCATACAGCGTGCCACCAAAGGCCGTGCCGACATAGTTTCGGTTCAATAATCCTAAGCGCAACTCAACCGTTGCGGCGGTAAAATCGACTGCGATCGCGCGTACACGCACACCGGCAAAACGAAACGTCGGCCAAAAATTAAACATCCAGCGCAAAGTACGTGCGGAGGGCATGCGCTTGGTCAAAAAGCCTTGCGACTTTTGCGGCGCCCGCCCGCCCGAGGGTTTTTCGGAAACCGGTGATTGGACAGCAGATAACATGGCTAGATTACCATTCTAGAATATGATTCTAGTTTGCGCTGCGGTCGTGACATTGTCAATTTACCCGCGAAAGGTGCAAGCGACTTTGTGATGAATGTCGAACGGAACTTTTCAAAATTTCAAACCTACCTTTTCCAGAATGATATAGGTTCAGCCGCGCCGTGCCAGCGCGCCCTGCGCCTCGCTCAAAATGCCGCGCAGGATTTGAATTTCCCGCTGATCTGGGGCGGCGCGTTGAAAAATTCGGCGCAAACGGGTCAGCAGTTTTTCTGGGTTTTTGGTGCTGTAAAAATTAATTTGCTGCAAAAAATCAGCGTAGTGCTGCATCAAACGATCAAATTCGATCGCGGGCGCGGGCACATGAACATCTTGCGGCGTCACCGGGATTTCGCGCGCTAGCGCACTCGCGTCGCCACCCGCTGGAATCGCATCGCCGGCCTCGACGGCAAGTGCGGCAAGGCGCAGCTCATAGGCGATCAGCTGCACAGCTGAGGCCAAATTGAGCGAGCTGTAATCGGCGTCAGTGGGAATCTGCACGCGCGCTTGGCACAGCGCTAGCTCACGATTGTCCAAGCCGGTGCGCTCCGCGCCAAACACCAACGCGACTTCGTCGGTCGCGGCAATTGCCAGCGCCTGGCGCGCAGCAGCGGCTGGCGAAAGTTCGATGATCACGATATCGCGGCGCCGCGCGCTGGTGCCCAAAACCAGTGCGCACTCGCCAATTGCGACGCTCAAATCAGGGCAAATCACCGCGTTGTGCAACACATCATCGGCACCCGCCGCCAGCGCAATTGCATCGGCATCCGGCAGGGTTTTGGGCTGTACCAAATACAAACGTCGCAATCCCATTACCTTCATCGCACGTGCGGCAGCACCGATATTACGGGTTAGCGTGGTGCCAACTAGCACCACGCGCACGCGGGCTAAACGTTCAAGGCCAGCCTCAGCGGGGCGGCAATCAGCTGGCCTTGCATACATAAATTATTAGCAACCTAATCTTTTGCAGCGTAATAGGGCGTAGTGCCAGCGGCGTGATTGGTGGCGTCGATCACTGCGGTAATTTCTGGCACGCGCGCAAGCAGCGTTTTTTCAATGCCCTGTTTGAGCGTGACATCTTTCATGCCACAGCCCTGGCAACCGCCGCCAAATTGCAGCACCACCGCGTTCTCAGCGGTTAACTCCAACAGACTTACGCGGCCACCGTGGCTGGCAACACTTGGGTTGATTTCCGAATCGAGGATGTACTGCACGCGCTCAATCACGCTGGAATTTTCGCTAGGAACCTTCGCTTTCAGCTTAGGTGCTTTGATGGTCAACTGACCGCCGGCGACGTCACTGACATAGCTGACCTCAGTGGCGTCTAAAAATGGCGCACTGATCGCATCGACAAAGATCGAAAAACCCTGGCACTCAATCACGAAATCACTATCAGTGACTTCCTCGGGCTCACAAAATTCGAGTTTGCAGTCGGCGTTCACCGTACCCGGCGCATGCGCACGCATACGCACACCCAGCCCGGCAATCTCTTGTTTTTCCAGGAGTTTTTGAAAATATTGGGTTGCCGCCTCGTCCAACTGAATCATGCTGTTTGCCTTAAACAATTTCTGTGCGTAGCGCCGCAATGGTCGCTTGGTAGTCGGGCGTGGCGAAAATCGCTGAGCCTGCAACAAAGGTGTCCGCACCGGCTGCGGCAATCGCTTTGATGTTGTCAATTTTCACGCCACCATCAACTTCTAAACGAATCGCTTTGCCAGACTTTACCGCGCTTGTCGCCTCGATGCGCGCCCGCACTGCGCGCAATTTATCCAAAGTCGATGGAATGAATTTTTGCCCGCCAAAACCTGGATTCACGCTCATCAGCAGCACCAAATCCAAATCCTCCAACACATAGTCCAACACGGATAGCGGCGTCGCCGGGTTCAGCACTAAGCCGGCCTGACAGCCCAGTTCTTTGATCAAACCGATCGTGCGGTGCACGTGCTGCGACGCTTCGGGGTGAAAAGAAATCAGGCTGGCACCGGCTTTGACAAAATCGGGAATCAACCGATCCACTGGCGTCACCATCAGGTGCACATCAATCGGCGCGGCAATGCCGTAATTCCGCAGTGCATCGCACACCAGCGGGCCGATGGTTAGGTTTGGCACATAGTGATTGTCCATCACATCAAAATGCACCCAGTCTGCACCGGCTTTCAGCACGGCATCGACATCAGCGCCTAAGCGCGCAAAGTCAGCGGACAAAATTGAGGCGGCGATTACGGCAGAATTTTTCATAGCTGTTATTTATTAGGTTGTTATCAAAAAATACGGCGATTAGCTCGTCAACACCGCGCCGCCATCCGGTTCCCAGACCAAATACAGCTCGTCGTTCCACTCATAGTGCGGGTGCGCTTGGCGCTGCCAATGGGTTTCCTGCACGCGCAGCACAAGACCACTTTCAGTTTGCACGTGATACACCGAAACATCGCCTTTGTAGGCCATTTCCGTCACGCGCCCGCGCACCCAGTTGCTGGCATTTTCCGGCAATAGCTCAAGCACATCCAGCTTTTCTGGGCGGATTGCGACACTGACCGGCGTGCCTTCGGGCAATGGGCTGGCATGCTGCATGACAATGGCGCGCTCGAATTTGTCGCTGGTGATTTCGACGCGATCATTCTCCTGGCGCAGCACACGGCCCTCAATAATATTGACGGAGCCGATGAATTCCGCGACAAAACGCGTGGTCGGGAATTCATATAAATTTGCTGGCGTATTAAGCTGCACAATGCGCCCAGCTTCCATCACCGCGACCCGGGTGGACATCGTCATGGCCTCTTCTTGGTCATGCGTAACAGTGACAAACGTGGTGCCAACTGCATCTTGAATATTCATCAGCTCAAACTGCGTGTGCTCGCGCAGACGCTTATCCAGCGCGCCCAGCGGTTCGTCTAGCAGCAGTAATTTTGGCTGTTTTGCCAGCGCGCGCGCTAGCGCCACGCGCTGACGCTGTCCACCGGAAAGTTGATCGGGCTTGCGCGCGCCAAGCGCCTCCATTTTCACCAAAGCAAGCATTTGGCGCACACGTTCCGTTATCGCAGCACGTGGCATGCGATCTTGCTGTAAGCCAAAGGCAATGTTCTGCGCCACTGTCATGTGTGGAAACAGCGCGTAGCTTTGGAACATCATATTGACCGGGCGTTCAAACGGCGGCATGTCCGTAACGTCAATACCGTCAATCAAAATTTTGCCCGAGTTCGGTTGCTCTAAACCCGCCAAAATGCGCAGTAATGTCGATTTACCGCAGCCCGAACCACCCAGCAAACTAAAAAATTCGCCCTGATAAATATCCACCGAAACATCATCGACGGCATAGACATTGCCGAACGTCTTGGTGACATTTTTGATGCGCACGAATGGACGCGCGTTGACGTCTTGCCAGGGCGCGAGTGTTTGCACCACAGGCGTCTTTGGCGTGGCTTGCGTTGCGACTTGAGCCAACTCAGCCATCGCTATTTGCCACTTTTAATGCGTGTCCACATGCGATTGCGCGCGCGCCGATCCGCAGGCAAAGGCACAACATCGTCGACCATTTTCGCCAAAGTAGCAGCGGGTGGATACATGCCAGGATCGTTGCGAACCTCAGCACTGAGCAAGGGCAATGAATCTTTATTGCCATTGGGGAAGTGAATTTTGTTGGTAATGCCGGCAATCACGTCTGGCTTCATCAAAAAATTAATAAACGCATGCGCCTGCGCAACGTGGCCGGCACCTTTCGGAATTGCCATCACATCGACATTGCGAATCGCACCTTGGTTTGGTATCACAAAGCGAATTTGCTGACCGTTCTTGGCCTCCAACGCACGGTCACGCGCCTGCAAAACATCACCGGCATAGCCCAAGGCCACACAGATATCGCCGTTCGCCAAATCGTCGATATAGCGGCTGGAATGAAAATAACGAATATTTGGGCGAATCTTGGCAAACAGTGCAGCGGCAGCGTCCAAGTCAGCTTTAGAACCACTTTTCGCTGGCTTGCCTAAATAGATAAATGCCGCACCCAGGGCCTCGGTATCGTCATCCAAAATTGCGATGCCGCAGCCTTTTAATTTCGCGCTAATTGCCGGGTCAAACAGCAGCGCCCAAGTATCCAGGGGTGCTGTGGTTCCCAGCAGCGCCTGCACCTTTTTAATATTGATACCGATTCCCGTTGGGCCCCACATATAGGGCAATACATAGCTATTGCCCGGGTCGAAATCAGTCAGGCTCGCCAGTAACACCGGATCCATGCTTTTCAAATTCGGCAGCAGCGCGCGGTCTAATTTTTGATAGATTCCCGCCTTAATTTGCTGCGCGGCAAATGGCCGCGCAGACGGGAAAATCACGTCATAGCCGCTTTTACCTGCCAACAATTTCGCTTCCAGCACTTCGTTATTGTCATAGACGTCATAAACGACCTTAATCCCGGTCTCAAGGGTGAAGCGCTTGAGCGCTTCTTCAGTAACGTAATCGGACCAGTTGTAGACATTAACCACCTGTTCGGCGGCGCGTGCAGCTGTCGTGGTGGCGGCAAATGTGATCACTGCAAGCGCGGCAAGCGCGGTGTTAAAAGCTTGGCGAAACATCCATTCGCTCCTAGTAAAGTTAAAAACGTGCTTTTTGCTCGGGGAAAATCGCTAAGTAGAGCCTGTCGCTCAAGCGGCGGCGCTAGTGTGTGAACTGCAATGGCTGACGTCAATGGTTGCGAAGTCATTAAAGTTGAAAAGCCCGGCACCGGTGACGATACCCGCGCCTGGGGGCCGCCATGGCGCACGCCAGCGGCACACAGGTACCACAAGTGTGTAATCCAGTGCGTTTTTCCCACACGCCGGTTGAATATCAGTTGGCGCCACCGGTGCTGGGTCAACAAACGCAAACCGTGCTGCGCGCCCTTGGGCTGGGCGATTCAGCGATTGCAGATCTGCACCTGCAGGGCGTGATTGCTTAACGAATCGCCGACAAGCCGGCGTCAAAATTGCGCTGATTCGCGGTGCCATCGCGACGCTTAATTTCCAGCACAATCGGCGTCAATTCAGCCACTTGCGCATCGATGCGCGCACGTTCGTAGTAGCTCAAACTGGGCCCTTGGGCGATTGTATTGAGCTGGCTTAGTGCGTCTTCGAGGGCACCACGCAAAGCCGTTGCGCGCGCGTAGGCCTCGCCTGCCCGCACCGCATCGCCACTGAGCTGATAGGCCCGGCCCAGCCCTTCAAACAGCGCCGGATCGGCGTCAAACGCAGTCACTAAGTCACGCAAAATTTCCAGTGCAATCGCCGCGTCGCGCTTGGTGCCCAGATCAATCAGCGCCTGCGCATAGCTTGCGCCAACCACGCGATGCTTAGGGTAGACGCGCATCAGCTGATCAAACTGCTTACGCCATGCGCCTTGATTTTTCGCGTTGACCTGAATTTCCGCAGTCAGCAGCGCGCGCGTCAGTTTTAGCTCTGGCACGTCGGGCAACAGCGCCGCCAATTCAGTCGCACGTTGGATATCACCGGCGCGCGCACTGCATAGGGCAAAGCCATAGTTGAGCGGCGCGTTTGCTTCGCCACGCGCACGGATTGCGTCAACATAATATTGTTTGAGCAAACTCGGGTCATTCGATTTGATCACCCGCACGCGCTCGCGCATCAGCAAAAAAGGTAAGTCGTGCTGCACCACGGGTTGCTCGATTAACTTGGCTGCACGTGCCTTTGCCTCAGCAATCCGGGTGACCGAAATTGGGTGCGTTTGCAAGTATTGCGGCGCCCGCGCACCACCGCTGGAGCGAAAGGTCGACTGCATGCGCGCAAACATACCGCCCATCGCGGTCACGTCAAAGCCCGCTTTCTTCAAGGTTTGAATGCCGATGCGGTC
>JANNYO010000518.1:0-1997 GCA_031410115.1 Rhodanobacteraceae bacterium
CCGCTGCCGCCAACGGCACGCCTACCTTGATTACCCAGGAAGTTGCGGGTACCACCTTGCAGGCGTTTTCCCAGAAAATGACCGAAAAAGCTGGCGCCGCAGCAAAAATCGCTGGTGAAAAGAATGCCGCCGAAGGCGTCAAATTCATGGCCACCAATAAAGGCAAGCCCGGGATTAAAACCACCGTCAGCGGCATCCAATATTTAGTGATGACGCAAGGCAAGGGCGCAACGCCTAAAGCCACTGACACCGTCAAAGTACACTACCGTGGCACCTTGCTCGACGGCACCGAGTTCGATTCCAGCTACAAGCGCAACCAGCCTGCCGAATTCCCACTTAACGGCGTGATTGCTGGTTGGACCGAAGGCCTGCAATTGATGAAAGCCGGTTCCAAGTACAAGTTCTGGATTCCAGGCAGCCTGGCCTATGGCGATCGCGGCAGCCCGCCAACCATTGGCGCCAACGCCACCTTGGTGTTTGAAGTTGAGTTGATCGAAGTGAAGGCCGTGGTTGCACCTGCAGCTGTGCCTGCAGCGCCCGCGGTGATGCCTGCGAAGTAAGGTTTTCTGCGTCAAAGTAAAACGGAACCCGCTAGTGCAAATTAGCGGGTTTTTTGTGTCTGAAAGTTGTGCCTACGACGTATGAAGCCATGTAAACGTTAAACAGAGTTCCCGGTGAGATTCCCGCCCTATCTGGAATGCGTGGCTTTGCTGCCTTGTGGGTATTTATATACCATTTTTGGGCGCTACAAGTGGCGGCTCCGGTGGTTGTTTCATTTTTCAGCCTAAGTTTAGATATCAGCTGGTGTTTTACCTTTGGCTGGCTCGGCGTCCCGATTTTCTTCGTGTTGAGTGGCTTTCTTTTAGCGCAGCCTTTTGTACGCCAACCTGATTCACCCGGCACTAGCAAGGTAAGTATTCGCGCGTATTTCATTCGTCGCGTCTTCCGGGTGTTTCCGGCCTATTATTTCCAGCTCATCGCGTTGATTGTACTGGCGTACTTTTTTCAGTTTGGCGACTACCCACGAACTGCGGAAGGCTGGTTTGCGCACCTAACGATGACCTTTTTTAGTCCGCCGTTTTTCACTGCAGGTCTCAACGGCGCATGGTGGACGCTGCCGATCGAATTTGGTTTCTACTTGCTGTTGCCAATGCTTGCGCCCCTGCTGAAACGTCGGCGCTGGATTTTTTTGCTGCTGTTTTGTTTTGGCATGATGCTGAGTTATCGCTATCTGATTTATTCGCTGTTTTTGGGCACGGACGTTCCGCTTTACACTCGGATTTCTTTGCTTCCGGGTGTGATGGACTCGTTTGGTGCTGGCATGTTGGCGGCCTATTGCGCGCAGCATGTTCGAATCAAACCCGGTTTCGATGTGCGCGCTGCGAACGTGGCAACGTTTGTAATGTTGTTGGGCTATGGCGTTGCGATACTGCTGATTTACCAGTTTTGGATGGTCTACTGGAGTGGCGGCTGGATGTCGTATGCCTATACGCCTTTGTTTAGTGCAGCGATTGCGTGCGGTGTGTTTGGTGCGGCGCTGGGTTCTACTTGGGCGCAGTGGCTATTCGGCAATCAGCTGATGCGCTTTTTCGGCAAGATCAGCTACAGCCTTTATTTGTGGCATTTGCCGTTGCTTGGCGCGCTCAAATTGTTTCCCAAGCTGCAAACGGTTGGGTTGCCGACAACCGGAACACACCAACACGCGATTCTATTGGCAGTTTGCACGCTTATTTTGCTTGCCATAAGCTGGCTGTCTTGGCGGTTCATCGAAGTGCCAGGGATTGCCTGGGGTAAGCAACTTAGCCGTTTTCAGCCCGATGCCGCGCGCGATCCACCGCCGCCGCAATGAGCAAACTAGTGAATAGCGTATGTGACATGGCAGTACCTTAATTTAGTATCGCGCCGGAGACACGGCAAACAAGTCTCACCGAAAGGCGACACGGCAAACAAGTCTCGCCTATCGGCGAAACGGCAAACAAATCACGCCGCAAGGCGAC
>JANNYO010000519.1:0-3218 GCA_031410115.1 Rhodanobacteraceae bacterium
GGCGAAGTTGCGCGTGCTGCCGCCTTCAAAATGGTGCCGGTCGGTTTTCGCGTTTGCTTGAATCGGCAAATGGCAGCCGCCGCAGGTGGTCGTCCAACTTAAGTGGCAGGTGTAGCACTGCATTTTGTCTTCGCCGTGGGCGTAATCGCTGCGCGCCACGCCCGCGCCAAAGGCTTGGGTGGCGGTATTTTTGCTCATCGTATGGGCCCGATCCGCTTTGGCGTTGTACTGCGTGCTGGTAGGGTTTGAATTTTCTTTCAGCAGGCTCATTTCCCATTCCAACCCAGGCGTCAGCAGGCTGCGCTGAATCAAATTGCCGTTGACCCACTCAAAGCGCTTTTTGCCATCTGGGTTGCGCAAATTAGCAAGGTTCCTACCGGCTTCACTAGCACCAACATTGCTAGTGACAAGTGTGGGCAGCTTGTCCGGCGTGCCGTGGCAATCCTTACAGCTGATCTCAATAGGTGCCGCGACCTCACCAACGATATGGCCGGTGCCGTGCATGTCTTGGCTGAAATGGCAGTCGACGCAATGCATGCCTTTGTCGACGTGAATCGAGGACATGTGGACGGTCTTCTCCCATTTTTTTGGATCCTTATCGTCAATGGCAGCGCCATTAGCGTCCAACAAAGTGCCCTCACGATCGCGCTTGAATACCGCACGGAAGTTCCAGCCGTGGCCGTGGTAGTCAGCAAATTGCGTGTCGTTGAGCTTTGGATTCATCTCCGACACTTTGTCCAAGAACGCGCGATCCCGCCACAGGCCACGTATTGCTGCTTCCTCCGGATTGCGCTCCAGCGTTTTCCGTAGTTCCGCATCGCTCGGATAATGCTGCTTTTTCGGCCACATCGCGGGCGCGTCGGATTCGTAATCCCACATCGTGTAGCCGAGGAAGGTATTCATAAACATATTCGGCTGGTGCATGTGGCAAACCATGCAATTGCTGGTCGGAATCGAGCGGGTAAAAGCGTGTTTCAGCGGGTGGCCGGATTCGTCTTTTGGAATGGTCGGATCGCTGGTTTGCGTCAAGCCGACATTGCCAAAACCAGCGTAAGGGCCCGAATGGCGCGGGTCGCGGTCATTGGCATAAACCACGTGGCAGGCGGCGCAGCCGGATTGACGATAATCGCCGGGCTGATCGTTGGTGCCCATGAACCACATATTGGGGTCATTCAAACGGGTTTTATGCAGATTAATAACCGGCACGGCAATGCGTGCGCCGGTGCCGGGGCCGCGATTGGACTGTTTAATGTCAGGCCGACCGGGCTCTTCTAAGCGCTGAATCGAACCGGTGGAATTCGGCAGGCCAGTCTCGGGGAAAGTCGAGCTAATATTGCGACCGCCGCGATCAAAAACTCGGAAAATATCTGCCGGTGGCACGGTTTCCCAAGCGGGCAAGGGATTTAAGATTGGCAAAATGCCGCGCTTTTTCATTTCGGCAGTGACGGGCACTGGCGCTTGAATCGTCGCGGCTTGGCCTTCACGAGTATAGCTTTCGCCCATGATGTAGCGCTTAAACGGCAAAATACCGTTGTTGTAACTCGCACCGCCCCAGAGCATCGCACCGGTCGCCATAAGGGATGTTTTCGCCGCCACGATCACCTGTTTGTGGCAGGCACCGCAGGCTTCATCAACCACGCGCAAATCGGATGGATTGACAAAACGCGTGAATTCAGGCGCTTCGCGATTCAAAAGCGTATAGCCACGAATCGGATTGGCGCTGCTGCCCGAACCCCAGGCTTCTGGGTAGCGTGGCAGCACGTGCGCGCTGTCCATCGCGGATTGATAGCCAGAGGCGTAGTTTTTTGCCGGATGTGCGTGCTCGTCGTGCGCACTTTCATGGGCGCCAGCTTCTGGTTTCGCCGCGCCTTCGGCGTACATCGCGCCGCCGGGGCTGATCACCTTGGCATTGCCGCCGTGGCAGTCGACACAGCCCAAAACCACGGCCTTGCTGGCATGCATGGTTTGCTGATCGTGCGCCAAAAAACTCTTTTGATCGGCATTCGATTCAGACGCCAATTTACTGTCGCTGTGGCAGGTGATGCAGCCGGCGCTTTTCGCATTTGCCTGATCCCAGCTTTGGATCATCGGCGCGTCGGGCGCACGTACATAGTTGCGCTGCACGGGTTTCTCTTCTTCGTTCGCACGTGCGGCGTTAAACAACAGCGGCGCGCAGAGGAAAATCGCCGTACACGTAGCGATACTTTTAAAAATGTTGACTCGCATGATGCGCACCTTTAGTAAGTCAAAATCAAATTGCCGAGCACGCTGTAATAGGTGTCGTCGTTACCATATAAATTCTTCAATCCAGCCCCAGGCAGCAATGCCGCACCAGACAATCGCCAGACAATATTTTGATGAAATCTGGGCCGCCAAATCCAAGCGACCGAGGCGTCCGTGCCGATTGAGCGATCAATGGGCGACTGATTTCGTAAGGTTTCTAACGTCGCGGTATTGTCAAACCAAAGCTGGTTGACGTTGACGGTAACGCGCGTTTCTGGGGTCAAATCAAAATCGGCGCTGATGCCCAGCAGGCGAATGCCTGGGTTATCAAAATTCGATTGCCCTAATTCCTTGCTGGTGCGCAAGCTGGCTAACACGCCATTGCGGCCAGACAAACCCACACCGCCGCCGCCGATCAGGGGAATATTTTGCCGGATCCAATAGCTGGTGTCGGCACCGGCGAAGATTGGATTTTCAAAAATGGCGTCATAACCCTGTGAGGTTTTATCGAATGGGTTTTTATCGCCGCTCGCGTAAAGTGCCGAGCCGCGCAGGCGAATCCAGTCATAGTCTTTTGACAGCTCAGCGGCGGCAAAACCGGCGCGGATATTGCTGCGTTTGCCGGTAAAAGCATTATCGTTTTTACCGAACACGCCGTAAGCGCTGGCACTCAAATTGAACGCACCTAAATGACCATCGCCGTTGTAGCCGATGTAGTAGGCGTCGTAGGTGCGCGGTTTTTCCGTGCCCAAACTCGCCGGCCGGGCGAGAAAACCATTGTCATCAAAAAATAGTTTGTCTTCGCGATTGCGGTTGTATGCGAACACCGCTTGGCTGGCAAAGCCAACCACGCCAAGATCTTGAATATAGTAGTTTGCCACCACCACATCATCGTTGCGCAAGCCCGCAGCGATATCATTCAAGCCAGAATTCGTGTCTTTTTCTAAGCGGCGAAAATATGCCACGTTGTATTGTTTGTGGTTGTTGTCGCGATT
>JANNYO010000520.1:0-5949 GCA_031410115.1 Rhodanobacteraceae bacterium
AAAGACTTGCTGATTGAGCTGTTGCGTAAAGTTAGCCGCATGCAAAGCCTGATTTTTACTCGCACCAAACATGGCGCAGACAAACTTGTCAATAGTTTTGAAGTGATAGGTTTCAAAGCGGCAGCTATTCACGGCAACAAATCCCAGGGCGCGCGCACCCGCGCGCTGGCGGATTTCAAATCAGGCGCAACCACGTTGCTGGTGGCAACCGATATCGCCGCGCGTGGCTTGGACATTAAAGAGCTACCGACGGTTTATAACTACGATTTGCCCATGGTTGCGGAAGACTATGTGCATCGTATTGGCCGCACTGGTCGCGCCGGTTCGAACGGCGTCGCAATTTCGCTAGTTGCGCCAGAAGACCATGGTTTGTTGCGTGATATCCGCAATTTTACCAAGCGCGATTTGCCTTTAGAAACAATTGCAGGTTTTGAAAGCACCGGCAAACCAATCTTCACCAAACCGCAAATGCGTCAAGTGCGCGCACCCCGTGCACCGGGTGGTGGTCGCGGTGGTCAGCCCCAGCGTGCGCCACAGCGCAACGGCAGTGGTGTCGGCCCTGGTGGCGGCGCGCGCGCCGGTGCGCCAAGTCGCGGTGCCCGTCCTGGCGCGGGTGGCCATGCACAACATCGTGGTCGTCAGGGTGGAGCAGGCGGCAGAGCCGGCGGTGGTGCTGCTGGCGCCGGCGGTGGACAGCGCCGCACTGGCGCCTAATCTAGAGACTCATATGATAACGTTTCCGGTAGTTTCCTTACTTCGCGGTGCGATCATGTTCGGGCTCAGCGCGAGCGGTCTATCGGCGCTTGCGGCGGCGGCGCCGACGTTTTGTAAGCCTGCAGAGTTGACAGTTTTTTCCTGTACAGCCGGCGCGAAAATGGTGTCGGTTTGCGCGACAAAAAGCGCCTCGGCGCAAACCGGTTATTTGCAATACCGCTTTGGCAAACCCGGCGCGAAAGCGCCGATTGAACTGATGTTGCCGGAAGTTGAAACGCTTGCCGCCAAAGCTGCAACGGGCGAGAGCGTGCCTTTTGCCGGTGGCGGCGGGGTTTGGTTGCGTTTTAGCAAAGGTGCTTACGCCTATGTCGTTTACAGCGGCATCGGCAAATGGGGTGCCAACGGTGAAACCGCAGAAAAGCAGGGTCTAGTTGTCGAGCACAACGGCAAAATGATTTCCAAATTGCCTTGCACTGGCCCGTTGACTAGTGAACTTGGACCTGACTGGCTTGAGAAAGTGGGCATTACCAGCCAAGCGCAGGAATTTGATTTTCCCGAGTAAGGTTGTCTGACAGCACCTTTTCAAATGACATCGAACAGGAAAGTGCAACGAACCGACAATAAGGTTCCTATCGATTTGATTGCCCAGCCAAGCAAATTCCTACTGGATACCAATGTCGTGATCGCATTGATGAAGGGCAATTTGAACGTTGTGGAGCACATCAAACGCCACATTCCCAGGGATATCTGTGTCTGCTCCATCACGCTGCATGAGCTTTATTTCAGCGCATGCAAAAGCCAGCGTCGCGAAGAAAACTTGGCGCGTATTGGCACGCTGAACTTGGAAGTTTTGCAGTTCGATACGCAAGACGCCTTTTTTGCAGGCGAGGTGCGCGCAACCTTAGCTGCTGCCGGAACGCCAATTGGTTCGCTCGACACGTTGATCGCAGGTATTGCGCTCGCGCGTGGGCTCACGCTGGTAACACACAATACGCGCGAGTTTCAGCGGGTGCCGGGTTTAGTGATTGAGGACTGGCAATAATTGAGTAGCGACTGTCGCAGCAACCTCACCAGCAACCTCACCCACACCAAAGCCGCGCATTGCGAAACATGCGCAACCAGGGGCTGGCCTCGGTCAAGCCCGGTGGTTTGAAGCTCATTTGCGCGGTGCGAAACACGCGTTCTGGGTGCGGCATCATCATCAGCACGCGCCCATCGGCGGCGCTAAATCCAGCAGCACCGCCGGGTGAGCCATTGCTGTTCCAGGGGAATTCTTCTGTGGCGTTATGTGCACCGTCGACCATGCGCAGGCTGCTGGCTATTGGCGTTTGATCGCCAAAATCCACCCGGCCTTCGCCGTGGCTAACCACAATCGGGGCAACACTGCCGGCCATGCCACGTAGGAAAATCGAGTCGGATTCAGCAACTTCCAGCAGCACCATGCGCGCCTCATATTGCTCGCTTAAATTGCGCCGTAACGCTGGCCAGGCTTGCGCACCGGGAATCAGTGATTTCAATCCAGACAGCATCTGACAGCCGTTGCATACGCCGAGCGCAAAGGTATTTGTATCGCTAAAAAAGCGTTGAAATTGCTGTGCTAACGCCTCGTTAAAAAGAATCGACTTTGCCCAGCCTTGACCTGCGCCCAGCACATCCCCAAAGGAAAAGCCGCCGCACGCCGCTAAGCCGTTGAATTGATTCAAATTTAATCTTCCGCCGGCCAAATCGCTCATGTGCACATCGATGCATTCGAAGCCTGCGGCGCTAAATGCCGCCGCCATTTCGATTTGTCCGTTGACGCCCTGTTCGCGCAGCACGGCAACTTTCGGGCGCTTGCCGCCAATCTGAAAAGCGCGCGCAATCACCGGCGCGGCGACATCATCAGCGGCATCAAAACTTAAACGCATCGACAGCGGCGCGGCATTGGCATCGGTGGCGCGGGCAAAATCGGCTTCGGCGCAGTTTGGGTTGTCGCGCAGCTGCTGCATCTCAAAGCCAACCCGATGCCATGCTTGCAAAAGCTCGCCCAGCGCAAATCGATGCGGCGTTCCGGCAATCGTTACTGACAGATCTTTCGTTATGCGCGCGATCAAACGGTGCGGTAATGCTTTTGGCAAGCAGCGTGCATCGCGCACCTGCACCAATACGCCGAGTTCCTCATTAAATAGTTCCGGCCAGGGGTTTGCTTCGTTTGCTAACAAAATCTCTAAACCTATACGACCGGCAAACGCCATTTCGCACAGCGCCGCCCACGCACCGCCATCGGCGCGATCGTGATAGGCGCTAATGACACTTTTTTCCGTGTCGCCTTGCGGCGAGACTCCGCGCGCCGCACACAGCCAATCGCATAGCGCAACTAAATCTTCCGGAAATTCCAAGTCTGGCGTCGCACCTAATTGCGCCGTACAAACCTGCGCCAACATGCTCATGCCCAACCGCTCAGCGCCCCGGCTGAGATCGATCAAATAGACATCGCCACCGTCAGGCAACAGCTGCGGCGTGAGGCTTTTGCGCACATCATTTAGCGGCGTAAACGCCGAGGCGATCAGGCTCATCGGCGCCTGAGTTTCAAATTGAGCGGGCGATTCATCTTGGGTATCGTTCGCTTGCCAGCGCGCACGCATTGACAGCGAATCTTTGCCCACCGGAATGCTGATGCGCAAACTCGCACACAGCTCGCTCGCGGCTTTGACGCCGGCGTAGAGCTCCGAATCGCTCTGTAAATCACCGCAGGCCGCCATCCAATTTGCCGATAGTTTGATCGCCGACAGACTAGCCACGGGCGCTGCCAACACGTTGGTGATCGCCTCGCCAATTGCCATGCGCGCGCTGGCCGCAGCGTTGATCACCGCGATTGGCGTGCGTTCGCCAAACGCAAACGCCTCACCGCTGTAGCCGCTGAAATCCGCCAGCGTTACCGCGCAGTCCGCCACGGGCACTTGCCAAGGGCCAACGAGCTGATCGGCAAAACTCAACCCGCCCACGGTGCGGTCGCCGATGTGGATCAGAAAGCTTTTTGCCGCGACACTTGGGTGGCGCAAAACCGCCAGGCAAGCGGCGCGCAAATCCAGCGTGATGCGTTCTGTGGTGCAGGCTGAATTCGGATTCATCACGCCTAGCCGCTGCATTTTTGGCGCATTGCCAAACAGCACCGACAGCGGCAAGTCGACGACAGCAACACCGCTTAACGTGACGTGCAAATGCCGCGCCAAGGTGGCATGCCCAACCAGCGCCATCGGCGCGCGTTCGCGTTCGCACAGCGCGAAAAAGCGCGCGACGTCGTTTGGTTTGACGCCGATGACGTAGCGCTCCTGTGCCTCATTGCTCCAAATTTGCATCGGCGACATCGCTGGGTCGTCATTCGCGATTTTGCCCAAGTCGATCATGCCACCGACGTTTGAGTCGTTCAGTAGCTCGGGGATGGCATTGCTCAAACCGCCCGCACCGACGTCGTGAATCGACACAATCGGGTTGTCAGCGCCCAAGCCCATGCAGCGTTCAATTACTTCCTGACAGCGCCGCTGCAGCTCCGCGTTATCGCGCTGCACGCTGGCAAAATCGAGTGCCAACGTGGAGCTTCCCGCCGCCACCGACGAGGCCGCGCCACCGCCCAAACCAATCAGCATTGCCGGCCCACCGAGCACAATGACGGCGTCTCCTGAAACTAACGTGCCTTTCTCGACGTGCATCGCGCGCATGCGCGCCAAGCCACCGGCGATCATAATCGGCTTGTCGTAGGCGAAATTGCGCGCGCGATCTAAATGTTCAAACGTGCGGAAATAGCCGGTCAAACACGGCCTGCCGAACTCGTTGTTGTAGGCCGCCGCACCCAGCGGTGCCTCGGTCATAATTTGACTGGCGCGCGCCATATGGTCGGGCAGGGCGCGCGGTGTTTCCCAGGCTTCCGAAAGATTAGCAATACGCAAATGTGCGGTCGAAAAACCCACCATGCCAGCTTTCGGTTTGCCGCCGCGCCCGGTTGCACCTTCGTCGCGCAGCTCGCCACCGGAGCCGGTAGCTGCACCCGGAAACGGTGCGATCGCGCTCGGGTGATTGTGGGTTTCGACTTTGATTGCGAAGGGCTGCGCCTCGGTGTGGTTTGCATAGCTGCCATTCGCATCGGCGAACAGCGGGTTCGCGCCCGGCCCGGCAATCACGGCGGCATTGTCCGAATAGGCGCTCAATGTGCCTTCCGGGCTGACGCCGTGGGTCAAGCGAATCAGCGAAAAAAGTGAGCGGCGCTGTGGGAAACCATCCAAGGTCCAGCTGGCGTTGAAAATTTTGTGTCGACAGTGTTCTGAGTTTGCCTGTGCAAACATCATCAGCTCCGCGTCGGTTGCCGCCCGTCCTAGCGCACCGAAGCTTTTACTTAGGTAACTAATTTCATCTGAGGACAATGCTAAGCCTAAGCGTAGGTTGGCGGCCTGTAGCGCATCCGGCGCCGCCGCGACATGCGCAATCGCGCGCGCCGCTTCCGTGGCGAACAGCTGATGCAAATTTTCCGCGTCCAGCAAACTCATCGTCAGTGGGTCATGCAACGCGCGCGCTAATGCCTCGCTAACAGGCGGCAATGGCGATGCGAGAAATAGCTCTTGCACCCGCTCAACGCGCGCGACGCCGATGCCACAAGAGCGCACGATGTCGGTGGCCTTACTCGACCAGGGCGAACGCAAGCCCAGGCGCGGCGCGACAAAGATCGAATGCACGCTCGCGGCGGTAGCGGGCGCGTCGTCCAGCAAAATTCGGGTCAGCTTCGCGACATCGCCTTGCTGCGCACCGGTCAACAAAAACACATCTCGACTTGCATGCACGCGCACGCCAAAGTCGGTCAGCTTGGCATTTAGGCGCGCTAATCGAAACGCACTGAGCGCCGTTGCGCCGTTGATCCGAATCACCTGTTTTCCCGTGTCGCCTTGTGGCGAGACTTCTGCGTTTGCAGACACGCCAGACAATTCAGCGCGTGTAGCCATGTCAGGCAAGTTCGTTGATTTCATCAAGACGCCCCGAGTGAGAAGGGCGCTGAGTTTAGCCGAGCGAAAATGAGCCGAGGGAAAATAACGATCCTGTCGGTTTTTTTTGCATAGATCCTTATTAAATACAAAGACTGAACAGGGTATATCTATAACTATAAAATAAAAAACCTGTCGGCATTACATAACCGGTAAAAATGCCTGTTGTATTTGATTTATATTTACTGAAATAAAAATCATGACCGACACAAGACAACAACTCATC
>JANNYO010000521.1:0-4195 GCA_031410115.1 Rhodanobacteraceae bacterium
GGCGAGCGCGCCAATGTCGTGGTGATCCTGCACAGCGACGGCACGCTCGGGGTTTACGCGCATCTGGATTTAGAATCGGTCGTCGTCGGCGTCGGTCGGCGCATCGAGGCCGGTGCGCGGCTTGGCAAAAGCGGCAACACGGGGTTTTCCAGCGGCCCGCATTTGCATTTTGTCGTGCAATACAACGATCGCGGCGCGCTTAAAAGCGTGCCATTTGTCTTCACCGTTGGCGGCGTGGCGGTTGAGCCAAAACTGGGGATGGTTCTGGGGGCAGGGCGCTAGCGCGATTATTTGGGTGGCAACACGGCGATTGAGTTTCGCCGAACAGGCGAAGCGGATGGTTCAAGCGGCGGTGGCCAGAAGGCCCCTGTTTGGATTGAGCACTTCGCGTGGCTCAATCGTTATTTTAGTTCGGTCTGCAATGAATTCTGGGCGCGTAAACACTGGCTCAAGCTGAGAATGTTTAAGCACCGCAAATAACTTTGGTATGTTTTTCATGTCGCGCATCTATGGCAGCAATTCCACTCGCATTTTTTGATAGTCCAACAGCGCACCCAGCTGCAGATACGCCACCAGCGCATCACGGTCTAGCCCAGCGCGCGCAATCACTGGCTTTCCTGCCAGCTGAGTTTGCCCAGAGCCGCCACCGACTAAATAATTATTTATCGCCACCCGCAGCCGGTCATTGGCAAGGATCGGCTTGCCGTTTAGCCGCATGGAGTCGCTAATAACCCGTTGACCTTCCGGCGCGGATTTTTTGACTGAATAGCGTAGGGTGCTGGACGCAATCAAGTGATCGCTGCCATCAAAGGGCCGCTCGAGTACATCCTTCAGCTCAGCGCCGGTCAATTCCAGTACCTGTATTTCATTGCCAAACGGGTGCACGCTGTAGACGTCACTGTAAGTAATTTCGATGCCACCGGCGCCATCGTTACCGGTGTTCGCGGCGCGCGCGGTCGGTGGCAAATCGGTGCGCACACCGCCACTGTTGACCAGTGCAATCACCGCCGCGCCATTTTCAGGTGTGCGCGCCAAATTAAGCTGCGCATCGGCGACTAAACGCGCCAAATCCGACTCACTCGCGGCATCTTTCACAACGCTGACCGCCGCTAGGATGCGTCCAACCGGGCGCATCGCGACTTTGTCCGTCAGCGCTTGCGCATTTTTCACCAAAGCCAGCAGCGCAGGGTCGGGGCTAATCACGGCGGTATCTATCAGCACGTTTTGCGCACTTTTGGCGATGATTTCACCGCTGGCGCGGTCAATATCCAACTGCACCTGGGTCAATAAATGCCCGTACGAAGCGCCCTGTGTTAGCAATGTTTTGCCTAAATTACACACGTAGGCACGGTGCGAATGCGCGCTCAAAACCACATCCACTTCAGGGTCTAGCGTGTTGACCAGCGAAACAATCGGCCCGGTTACGCCATCACACGTTGCAGGATCAACCTTATCGGCAAAAATTCCGCCGACGTGCACCATCACGACGATGCTGCGCACGCCCTGAGCTTTCAGTTTTGCCACTTCAGCATTGATGCTCGCAGCTTCATCGGCAAAACGTAAGCCTGCGACATTTTTCGCGAGCGCGATGCTGGGTGTTTCGGTCAAATCCGCGCCGATAAAGCCAATGCGCACGCCGCTAATCAGCGCGACTTTACTCGCAGGGAAGATCGGCGCGGCAGTTTTGGCGTCAAAAATATTGGCCGCCAAGTAGTCGAACTTTGCGCCTGAAAAATCACGCCCCTGGATGCAGCCCTCCGCCGCACAGCCGCCTTTTTGCAGGCGCAGCAGGTTCGCTAAACCGTAGTCAAATTCGTGATTGCCAACCGCGGAATAGCGCAGCCCGATTGCGTTTAATGCCTCAATCGCTGGCTCGTCTTGCAACAGTGCCGACACCAGCGGGCTTGCGCCGATCATATCGCCGACACCTACGACCAGTGAATTCTGCTCAAGCTTGGCTAACTCGTTGATCTTAGTCGCTAAATACGCCACGCCACCGGCTTGTACTTTGCCCTGGGTAATGCCCGGCTCGGCAAAACTGCTCGGGCTTAAATTGCCGTGAAAATCATTCAGCGCAAGCAACTGCACGTGTACGCTTTTGTCGTCGGAGATGATGCTCGGCGATTTGGCGACGGATTTGTAGGGCGCCTGTGTGCAGCTTGTGAGCAATAAAAGTGCAGCGGGAACGATCAAACGCATGGGAGTTTCGCCTTAAAAAATGTGAGTGGGCAGCAATAAAATAACTTTCGGCGATGACGCCGCGATGTCAAGCCGCGCTGACGTCAAACGATGCTGTGGCGCAATTCGCCCACGCCAGCAATGCGACCAACGACTTGGTCGCCGCGCGCAAGTGCGCCAACGCCGGCCGGGGTGCCGGTAAAAATCAAATCACCGGCACATAGGCAAAATAGTTTCGACAGCTCGTGGATAATTTCCGGCACCGGCCAAAGCAAATCGGCAATGTCAGCGGTTTGGCGCTGCACGCCATTGACTTCCAGCAAGATCGCGCCACTTCGCGGATGGCCGATATTCGCGGCTGCCGCAATCGCAGAAACGGGTGCTGAGTCATCGAAAGCTTTGGCAATATCCCAGGGCAAACCGGCTTTTTTCGCCTCTAGCTGTAAATCCCGGCGCGTCAAATCGTTGCCCACGGCATAACCGTAAACATGGCTGAGCGCGTGCTCAAGCGCAATATAGTCGCCACCCGAATGCAGTGCGACGACCAGTTCCAACTCAAAATGCAGTGCGGCGGTCGCACCCGGATAGCGCGCTGCGGCGCCATCTGGCAGCACCGAATCATGGGGCTTAGTGAAAAATACCGGGCGCGCGCCGCGCTCGGGGCTGGCCCCCATTTCCTTTGCGTGTTCGGCGTAGTTGCGCCCGACACAGTAAACCCGGCGCACGGGAAAGCGCTGATCACCGCCCAAGATCGGCACGCTGACCGTTGCGGGCGCGGGAAAAACTAGATTTGACGTTGATTCCGAGCCGAGCATCGCGTTCCTAAACTCAAGTGACAGCGCGTGAGCGTGTACTATTGCCGCCTCATATTTCAACACCTGTGTAGCCGTGAGCCTAGATTCTGCTTCTGCCCAAAATTCGTCGAAACAAATACCTGCAACCTTAGTCGCAGGCGCTAAACAGCTCGGAGAGGACAAAATTGGCCGCTCGCCGGTACACTTTGACTCAGCACCGCGTTTACGCAAGCCCTCATGGATTCGCGTGCGCTTGCCGGCTGGCAACAGTGTGGATCGGCTGAAGGCGAAATTGCGCGCCAATTCACTGGTGACGGTTTGCGAAGAAGCGTCCTGCCCGAACATCCACGAGTGCTTTAGCAAAGGCACGGCGACGTTTATGATTTTGGGCTCGGTGTGTACGCGTCGATGCTCGTTTTGCGACGTCGCGCACGGCCGGCCAAAGCCGCCTGATCTGGATGAACCGGCAAATTTAGCGAAAACCATCGCCGAGATGGCGCTGCGTTACGTGGTGATTACTTCGGTTGACCGAGATGATTTAGCCGACGGTGGCGCGGCACATTTTGTCCGCTGCATCGAGGCCACACGTGCGGCGGCGCCAAGTATTGTCATTGAGGTGCTGGTGCCAGATTTTCGCGGCAAAGGCCGTATGGACCGGGCGCTGGAAGTGTTGAAAACTGCGCCGCCAGATGTGTTCAATCACAATTTAGAAACCGTATTACGCTGCTATCCGGATGTTAGACCGGGTGCTGACTACGCATGGTCGTTGAATTTGTTGAAAAAATTTAAAGCGCAACATCCGAGCGTGCCGACCAAGTCGGGCATTATGTTGGGCTTAGGCGAAACCCGTGCAGAAGTAATCGAAGCGCTGCAACATTTACGTGCGCATGACGTCGATATCGTCACACTCGGGCAATATTTGCAGCCAACCGCCGCGCATCACCCAGTGCTGAAATATTGGACGCCGGAAGAATTTACCGAGTTCAAAGTTTTGGGTGAAGCAATGGGTTTTGCCCATGTTGCGAGCGCACCGCTGGTACGCTCGAGTTACCACGCGGATGAAGTGGCGCACGCCATGATTCACGGCGGCAAGGCTTCCACGCCATTTTTAGCAGCGTCGATTTAAGCTATGACTTATGGCTGCAAGGAAGGATTGAACTTATGCCTCGCTTCAGTCTCAATGCGCACTCGCACCTATTTACCGTGTCGCCTTCCAGCGAGAC
>JANNYO010000522.1:0-4742 GCA_031410115.1 Rhodanobacteraceae bacterium
TCACCAGCTTCGCCAGCGCCATATGTAAAGCCAGAGGGGAATGTCATGAAAAACACTGCGACTTGGTCAGTAATTCCGCAATATTTAGTCTTGCGCGATAGTGCAAGTTATTGGCGCAGCGCGTTCCCTCTCAGAAAGTCATTTCGCCGCAATAGTCGGTATGCCACGTTAAGCGTTGTTCGGCACTGTTACCGCCCTCAAGAATCCGCGCACATTCGGAATCCACCTTCGGTTCCTGCTGATCGCGTCCCGCTGCGTGCATAGCGCACACATACAGCTGCGCCCTCTGCTTGTCTGAGAGCCCTTCGTAGCCTAATTTTGTCGACTCTCGTGCTGCTTTTCGTCAAGACTTCTGCGCCCGAGGCGGGACAAAAGTCACATATCCTAGATTGGTTTTGCATCGCACGTGAAATCACGGGCTTTGTGGAGTGAAAAGCGCGTGTCGAAACACGCTGCTCAGCGGCATTCTGCGAAACGAAAGGAATTCGGAAAATAGCAATCGGAACACATTGATTGAAAGACGCGTTACCCTAGAACGATGCCTAGAAAAACCCCAGAAAAATATAAAGCCATCGCGAACGCCGCGCCCAAAAAAGCCAAACACGTTAGGCGCGAAGACGATCCACGCCTCAGTAAAGACCCGGCGCGTGCTATGAAAGCATCGCAGTCGGCAGCAAAGCCGGTGTTTGAAACCAGACGCGGCGATGTCAGGCCGACAAAAGCCAATTTCGCCTTCCCAACATTCGGCAAATCAACATCGCCCGACCCACACGCGGCGCGCGAAGCGGCGAAATACGCGCAACCCATTGCCAGTCGCGAATTGATTCTGAGCTACTTATCTAGTTCGGCGCAGGTCTTGACTATTGAAGCGATCGCGGATCACTTTAAGCTTTCAAATGTTGCTGACCGCGACGCTTTGGACAAACGCATCAACGCGATGTTGCGTGATGGTCAGCTGCTATTGAATCGCCGGGGTGGTTTGGCGGTTGCGGAAAAGGCTGATTTGATTCCTGGAACCATTATTGCGAACGCCGATGGCTTTGGTTTTTTGCGGCGTGACGATGGCGCGGGCGAGGACGTGTTTTTAGCGCCTGCGCAGATGAAACAAGTGCTGCATGGTGATCGCGCTTTGGTTTCAATGACCGGCAGCGACCGACGCGGCAAGCCTGAAGGCATGATCGTCAATGTTTTGGAGCGCCGCTCGCCGAAAATCGTTGGGCGCTATTTAGAGGAAGCGCTGTTTGGCGTCGTGGCTCCGGATGATCGGCGTATTCATTTAGACATCCAAATTCCACGCGGCAGCTCGGGTGGCGCGAAACCGGGTGATGTCGTGGTGGCGGAGATTACCGAGCCGCCGACCGCGCACCGGCCGCCGATTGGGCGGGTAGTCAAGATTTTTGGCAGTGATTTAGGGCCACAGCATGCGATTGATTTGGCCATTGAAAGCTTTGATTTGCCGAAGGAATTTCCAAAAGCTGTGAGCGTTGAAACCAGCGTGATTCCAGACATTGTTGAGCCCTGGCAGTGGCAAGAGGGGCTGAGCAATGCCGTCGGCAAAGGCCGCGTGGATATTCGCCATTTGCCGCTGGTGACCATAGACGGTGAAGACGCACGGGATTTTGACGATGCGGTCTATTGCGAGCCCACTAAAACCGGCGGTTTTAAGCTGATTGTGGCGATCGCTGATGTCGCCAGTTACGTCAAGCTCGGCAGCGCGCTCGATGCCGAGGCGCTCAATCGTTCGACTAGCGTGTATTTTCCAGCGCGTGTGATTCCAATGCTGCCGGAAAAACTCAGCAACGGCGTGTGTTCGCTCAAACCCGACGTGGATCGCCTATGTTTGGCCTGCGAGATGCTGATTGATGCAGCCGGCGTAACCAAGCGCACCAAGTTTTATCCAGCGGTGATGAAGTCGCATCAGCGGCTGACCTACACCTTGGTGTGGCACGCCCTGCGTGCGCCGTCTGCGAATGCGCAGGAAAACCAGGAGAGCACGCTGGCGCGCGAACGTGTCGCAAAAGTGTTGCCGCAACTGACGCATTTGTATGCGCTGTATCAAACGCTCAACGCCGCACGCCACACGCGCGGTGCGATTGAATTTGAAGGCGTCGAAGTCAAGTTCAATTTTGATGAAACCGGCCTGGTGCATATGGTCGGACGCTATGAGCGCAACGACGCGCACAAGCTGATTGAGGAATGCATGATCGCGGCAAACGTGGCGGCGGCGAAATTTATCGCAAAGGCGAAAATACCAGCGCTGTATCGCAGCCACGCTAGCCCGCCGGAGATGCGTTACGACGATGCGCGTAAATTCTTGGCAGAACTGGGCGTTAGCATGCCCAGCTACGAGGATTTAACGCCTGCGCTGGTGACGGCGGCGCTGCGCAAAGCGCGCAAACGCCCCGATGGCGCATTGATAGAAGCTATTTTGTTGCGCACGCAAAGTTTAGCGGTGTATTCAGCGGCAAATGACGGGCACTTTGGCTTGGCGCTATCGACCTATGCACACTTCACCTCGCCGATTCGACGCTACCCAGATTTGTTGGTGCATCGCGCGATTTACTATGCTTTGAGCGAAGCGGCTCCGGAAAAATATAACTACAGCCCGGAAAAAATGATTGAGCTCGGCAAGTTTTGTTCGCAGCGCGAGCGCCGTGCGGACGAGGCCAGCCGGGATGTTAATGAGCGGCTAAAGTGCGCATATTTGGAACGCCACATTGGGGAAGACTTCGATGGCATTGTCACTGGTGTGACCAGTTTTGGCGCGTTCGTTGAGCTCAACGATAACCGCATCAGCGGCATGGTGCATGTCACACAAATGCCAAATGATTATTACCACTATGACCAAAGCCGCATGCGCCTGTGGGGCGAACGTTCGCGCGCTGGCATTCGTTTGACCGATCAAGTGCGGGTGAAAGTGCTGCGTGTCGACGCCATCGAACGCAAAATTGACTTCAAACTGATCAGCGATTTGAGCCCAGTTCCAGCGAAAGAATTAAGCATTGGCAAAAGCCCGATGCGCACCGATAAAGGCGTCAAAGGCGGTTTTGCTGAGCGTGCGGGTAGCTCGAAACGGGATCGGCGGCGATGAGCGCACGGCAATGAGTCAGGACTGGATGTATGGCATCAACGCTGTCGAAGGCCAGCTCAGCACCGACGCCGGGCGCGTGCTGGAACTTTTGGTCGATGCCAGCAGCCGCAATTCGCGGCTAGACGAGCTGATCGCGCTGGCGGCAAAGGCTGGCATCAAAGCGCAAAAAGTCAGCGCTGCGGATATCGCGAAAAAATGCGACAGCGATCGCCATCAGGGTGTGGCGCTGAAGTACAAAATGGCCGAGCTGCTGAGCGAATCGGCGCTAACTGGATTAGCGCAGCGCGCAGGGCAGGGCGCGCTATTTTTGGTGCTCGATAATATTCAAGACCCGCACAATCTAGGCGCCTGCATTCGCTCCGCCGCCGCCTGCGGTGCCACAGCGGTGGTGTTTCCGAAAGACAAATCCGCCGGTTTGACCGCAGTCGCGCACCGCGCAAGCGCAGGCACCGCAGCGCTGGTGCCGATCGTGCAAGTCACGAATCTGGCGCGCGCGCTGGAATTCCTCAAGCAAGCGGGCGTGTGGTGTTACGGCGCCGCTGGTGAAACCCATAATTTGATTTACAAGACCGATTTCAAAGGCCCCGTTGCGCTCGTACTTGGCAACGAAGGCGATGGCCTGCGCCGGCTAACAAGAGACCGCTGCGATGGCCTGGTCAAAATTCCGATGGTACCTGGGGTGGAAAGCTTGAACGTGTCGGTCGCAGCCGGGGTGATGCTATTTGAGGTGATGCGGCAGCGGCTGGGGTGATTGGGTAAGTCACAATAGCTGCATTCGTTGCGCCTCAAGCCATACAAAAGGCGAAATTCGTTTTAAGTATGCTGCGGTGAAGCAGCCCTGGACAAAGTCGCTAAAATGTCGCGCTCTAAGCTCGCGATTATTTGGCGCGTCCAAACGTAGTCGTTTGATTGTTTTTTCAGCGGCTAATGTTTGCTCTGTGACTAAAAGCTGGGGGCTAGGAAAAATTCGTCCTGATGTCAGTTCAAGGCGAAATGTTCCGTCGACAAGTGAAAAAGGATCAAGGACATCGTCGTATTCATTTTTAAAGGTATTCATCGCCGCACAGGCCAAGCGGTAATTGCTCCATTCGTAGGCGTGCTCGGGCTGCATTGATTTTGCGACGAAATGATCAACGGTTACGCCACCCACAGGAAGTTCAATATAAACGCAGAGATAGGCGCAAACACCATCATATGCGCGGTGCAATTGGGGCAAGCATTGGCGCCAATATGGTTTGTAGTCGAACCGCGCATATCCAACCTGTCTAAGATAGACATGTCGCTCTGCTACATTCTTGTTCCCCTTTTTTCGGACTTCGGCGTCAAAACTTGTCGGCTCAGGCTGCATGATCACCGGAATCACGTTAACCAGCCTTGTTTTTCACCAACATAGCGCCAACGCGCCCAAAAGGGGTCGGTATCGCCCAGCAGTTTGCGCAATTGCGCATCAACAGCTTTGGCGTTTGCGTGATCTATGTGTTGAGTGGACAATACCAATGAAGCGCGCTCTAACACGGCCTCCGCTTCTAGCGAACGCGCACTTGCTAGATCAAAAGCATCACTCATCAGCCAACGCGATGCTTCACCCAGTTTAAGGAAATCGCGTTTTTTAAGTTGTACAGTTGGCGCCGAGTTTTCGCTTAAAGAAACT
>JANNYO010000523.1:0-1634 GCA_031410115.1 Rhodanobacteraceae bacterium
CATTTTTAAGCCGTGTGTTTGCGCAAAACGTTCAAGCTCGGGTCGGCGCGCCATGGTGCCGTCTTCGGCCAATATTTCGACCAGCACGCCTGCGGGCTCAAGCCCCGCCAACGCCGACAAATCGCACGCCGCTTCCGTGTGCCCCGCGCGCGACAGCACGCCGCCGGGTTTCGCCATCAGTGGAAAAATATGCCCGGGTTGGCGTAAATCGTCACTGTGCGCACCGGCTTTGACCGCCGTTTGAATCGTGTGCGCGCGGTCAAACGCTGATATGCCGGTGGTGACGCCTTCAGCGGCTTCGATGGACACTGTAAACGCGGTTTGGTACTGCGTGCGGTTGTCGCTGACCATCAAACGCAAACCCAACTTTTCACAGCGGTTCGCGGATAGCCCCAAACAAATCAGCCCACGCGCGTGGCGCGCCATAAAGTTGATATCTTCCGGCCGCACGCAGCTTGCCGCCATGATTAAATCACCTTCGTTCTCGCGATCTTCATCGTCAGCCAAAATCACCATCTTGCCGGCTTTGATGTCCGCTAATAGCTCTGGAATCGTTGCAAAAGCCATACTCAAGCGGCCTTCGCTAGATTTTCAGTGTGCGCACCCAAGTCTGGAAAACCCAGTTTTTCGCGCTGGGCGTAATAGCTCTCCGCGACCGCTTTGGACAGCGTACGCACGCGCAAAATAAAGCGCTGGCGCTCGGTGACGCTAATCGCGCGACGTGCATCTAGCAAATTGAAACTATGGCTGGCCTTGCAGACTTGCTCGTACGCCGGAAGCGGTAGATTCAGCTCGACCAGTTTCAGCGCCATCGCCTCACAGGCATCAAAGTTGTGCAGCAATTCCGCGACATTGGCGTGCTCAAAATTATAGGTACTTTGCTCAATTTCGTTTTGCAAAAAGACCTGGCCGTAGCTAACTGGGCCGGTGCGACTGTCAGTCCACAGCAAGTCATACACGTTTTCGACATTCTGCAAATACATCGCCAAACGTTCCAAACCGTAAGTGATTTCGCCCGTGACCGGCTTGCACTCCAAGCCACCGGCCTGTTGAAAATAGGTGAACTGGGTGACTTCCATGCCGTTCAGCCAGACTTCCCAGCCCAAACCCCAGGCACCTAGCGTGGGGGATTCCCAGTTATCTTCAACCAAGCGCAAATCGTGCACTTTTGGATCAATGCCAAGCGCGGTGAGCGAGCCAAAATACAGCTCAACAATGTTTTTCGGGCTCGGCTTTAGCACCACTTGATACTGATAATAGTGCTGCAAACGATTCGGGTTTTGCCCGTAACGGCCATCGGTCGGGCGGCGCGAAGGCTGCACATACGCCGCATTCCAGGGCTCTGGCCCCAGGGCACGCAGAAAAGTTGCCGGGTGGAAAGTGCCAGCACCCACTTCAATATCAAACGGCTGGATCAGCACACAGCCTTGGTCCGCCCAATATTGATTGAGCGTTTGAATCATATTTTGGAAGCTTAAGATTTTTGCCATAGTCACAAGTTTGTGTGGGATGTTTTTCCAAGGAAAAACAAGTGTTTGATTTCCTCGTTTTGTCGAGACAAAACAAGTGTTTGATTTCCTTGTTTTGTCGAGACAAAACAAGTGTTTGATTTCCTTGTTTTGTCGAGACAAAAC